>CAZMFZ010000006.1:0-4255 GCA_964565665.1 uncultured Bifidobacteriaceae bacterium
CCATTCTTTGAGTTTCATTAAGGGCTATTCCCCAAGGTGAAGTGCGGGCATTCGTAGCCATCAATACCAAATAATCAATTAAATCAGGATTCGAAACTGCCCATTCTAATGCCTGCTGTCCACCTAGCGAGCCGCCAATGCAAGTATGTATTTTATTGATTCCCAAGTGTTTGCGAAGCAATTCAAATGAATTGGTGATGTCGCGCATGGTTAAATTTGGGAAATCGTATAAAAATGGTTTTCCCGATTCAGGATTGAGGCTCAAAGGTTCGGTAGAGCCATAACTGGAGCCTAATACATTTACACATATAATAAAGTATTCTGAGGCATCGAAGCATTTTTCATCACCAAAAATGCCATTCCACCATTCATAAACATTGGCATTGCCTGTGAGTGCATGGCAAACCCATACTACATTATTTTTAGAAGCATCAAATTTTCCATACGTAGAATAACTAAGTTTAAGCTCAGGCAAAGCCTTTCCTGACTCTAAAACAAAGGGCTGATTGAGATAAAAAAATTGACCTTCCTTTATATCCGCAGGTATTTGAATAGTATCTGTCAAGCTAGAAAATATTAATCAGATTAGAAAAAGGAGTGCGAAGTTAAGGGGAATATGGGTTGTTTGCAATAGAAGTTTATTCGGAGATTTGATGGATAAAGGTATTATCGCCAAATAAAATCCTTTGGAGTAATACAATATTGCATTATGCTTTGGTTAGAATTTATAGCAAAGCCAAAATTCAATTTTAGAATTATATTTACGGCATATTTTCATTAATTGAAAAAATAGTATCCATTAATCATCCCTCACCCTTTTAAAGTTTTATTTAAGATGCGAAAAAAAATAGTAGCAGGCAACTGGAAAATGAATAAAAACTTCGAAGATGGACTAAAATTAGCCACTGAAGTAATTAATATAGCTGATGCGGAAGTGCCTGCTGATGTACAATTGGTGATGTGCGTGCCGGCCATACATTTGGCAGCTGTTGCCAAACTAACCTCAAATAGCAAAAGAGTAGCTACGGGTGCTCAAAACATTTACCAAAAAGAATCTGGCGCTTTTACTGGAGAAATTTCCGTAGAAATGATTGCATCTGTGGGTGTAAAATATGTAATTATTGGCCATAGCGAACGCAGGGAATATTTTGCTGAAACTAATGCACAGCTCGCTGAAAAAGTAAATTTGGCATTGAAAAATGGCATAACTCCTATATTTTGCTGTGGCGAAACTTCGGCTCAACGTGAAGCAGGCATTCATTTTGATTTTGTGAAACAACAACTCACCGAAAGCCTTTTTCATTTATCGCCCGAAGAATATGCTAAAGTGGTGATTGCTTACGAACCTATTTGGGCCATCGGCACAGGCGTAACAGCTAGCTCAGCTCAGGCCCAAGAAATTCACTTGGAGATAAGAAAACACTTGGCATCTAAATATGGTGCAACGGGAGAAAATACTTCTATCCTATATGGTGGCAGTGCCAAACCATCGAATGCAAAAGAATTATTTGCTTGCCCCGATGTAGATGGCGGTTTGATAGGTGGAGCATCGCTTGTTGCCAGAGATTTTATTGATATTGCAAAATCATATCAGTCATTTTAACTCTATTGCCGTTGGATTAAAACCAACGGCAATAAATAAATTGTGTAGCCAAAACACCTAATCTAATTATGAAAACACACAAAGAAGCCATGCGATATGTAGAAAATGCAAAAGAAATATTATCTACAAAAGCAAAAAAAGAGGGGAACTCATATAGCGACAAAAAACATGTGAGAATGGCAGGCAACACGCTATGGAATGGTGTACTTGAAGCCTTAGACAATAAATTCCCTGAAATCAAAAAGGCAAGGGTCGACCAGACATAAGCAAATACAAAGAAAAAGTAGCAACTGTGAACTCAAAAATGGTAAGGAAGCTTGTAGATGCTTACGATACGCTGCATTTGGCTATGGGTTATGATGGCAATCTAAAGTTTTCACTAGCACAAGAAGGGTAAAAGATGCCACTGAAATAATAGACTGGGCGACCAAAGACGATTCAAAAATTTAATAATTTATGAAAATTGCATTCACAATCTTATTTATATTTTTATCAGTTTCTGCATTTGCACAGCGATTTGGTGCTTGTCAAGTTTACGGTAAAATATATGTGGTAACGCAAAAAAGCTTGGCCGATGCACGAATTTTCATTGAAGATAGCGAAGGCCTTGCCGATGTAGTTGTGTACCAGCAGTCTAATAAATTTTACGCTGACAAATCGGGGCAATGGTTTTTCACTATAGATAAGCGTGAGGCCAATTTTTGGGTGTATTTCGAGCCTGTAAAAGGCCATGCCGACTTCAGCATTTACTATACCGATACAGAGAGCTTTGCAGGTTGCAAGCAATAATATTTTACTTCAACTTCACGAAAGTTTTAAAACTTAGCCAGTTGATTTGGAACTTTCGGCAAGTTCATTATTTTTTAATACCTTTATTATATGGAATTCATTCAGGTTGATATTACCGCTCATGCCGATTTTTTAGAGGTATTGATTGCCGAATTGTCGGAAAATAGTTTCGATTCCTTTTGGGAAAAAGATGAAAATAGCTTTATCGCTTACATCGAAAAATCGCTTTTTGATGAACACGTTTTTGCAGAATTAAAGAAAAAATATCCTGATTCTCAACTCAGCTACCAGTTTGAGGGCATGGAAAGTAAAAACTGGAATGAAGAGTGGGAGAAAAATTTCCAACCCATAGTGATAGCCGATAAATGTTATGTGCGAGCTACATTCCACGAGCCTAAGCCTGAATATCCACTGGAGTTGATAATTGTACCTAAGATGTCGTTTGGCACGGGGCACCATGCCACCACTTCTATGATGATTGAACATTTATTAATGCTTAATTTGAAAGATAAAAAAGTGATGGATGTAGGCACAGGGAGCGGCATATTGGCTATTGCAGCTTCGAAACTAGGAGCATCTGAGGTATATGCTTTTGATTTTGATGAATGGTCGGTAGAAAATTCAAGTGAAAACTTAGAGCTCAACCAAGTAACGAACGTAAAAATTGAAAAAGGCACTATTTCCGAACTTCTTCCCTTGCCAGGCTTTGATATAATATTGGCCAACATTACCAGAAATATACTTTTAGAAGAAATAAACTTGTATGTATCGTGCTTAAAATCAGGTGGCTACTTAGCCATAAGTGGTTTTTATAAAGAGGATATTTCAGCCTTCGACACTTTTACTACCCAATACGGTCTGATTACAGAAAAAACACTAATGCGCGACAATTGGGCAAGTGTGCTTTTTAGAAAGGCGTAGATTCTTGTAATTAAATACTTTTAATATAAAAACCTTAACATTCTTTAGAGATTCTTTATATAATCTACAACCAAATCATAAGGGATTTTCTCTTGTTCAAGCCTGAGTCGGTTTTCATTTAAATATTGAAAAAAAATATTTTCTGCATCTGTCAAATTGTCCAAAGCTATTTTATTAGAGAATTGCCCTTCTTTTTTGACGAGATTTTGATTTTGATCAAAAATATTTCGATCCATTAGCAAAGCAGTAACATCTGAAAAATAGCCTCGGATTTGTGACAAAATTTCAAATCCATGTGCATCCATATCGCCCCAATATATCAGTTGGTTTTCAGATAGCCACTCAGCATTTTTTAAAGCCGAAATTGAAAATCCTTTGCCAAATATGGCAATTCCATTTTTTACAGAAGGCAGATTAAGGAAATTTGTTTTGTTTTCGGTAATAAGTATTTTCTTAGATTTAAAGTTAAGCATTTCAAATTCTTTGGGTAGCAAAATAAGCTCAGAAACGCATCCAAATGGATATAAGGCGGTATCTAGAAAGCGTATCCTGATTCTTTCTTTTAATTCAAGATCGTATTTTAAATGATATCGTTTGTCAAAAGATTTTTCACAGAAATTGACATCGTTTGGCAAAAGAAAATCGAGCAATGAGCCTATAACCGATTGGTTGGTTTCTATAAATTTGGTGTGTGTATCAAGTAGAAGCTCACGTAAATATTTATTTGGCCTAGGACAAAGTAAAAAACACCTGCATACTTCTAGTAATTGTGTCCATTTTCCTGCATTTTCAATTATTGCAATAGGATTTTCAATAACCCACATTATAATTTTCACATCTGAGTTTCTTATTTTTTCAACTTCTATTTTAAAAACATCAAACTCTTCTTTCCTATCAATGAAGTCTAATAAATCAAATTCGGATGCAAAAAATATGCTTTCG
>CAZMFZ010000006.1:4265-6884 GCA_964565665.1 uncultured Bifidobacteriaceae bacterium
GTTAGTATGTACTTTTTTTGTAGAGATGGTATAACCAACTCCAAATTTATTTTTTGATTGTGAAAACAGCAATTCAATTTGCTTAGATGCAAGTTCGAAATTGCTATCAAGAAGTTTGTTGCTACGTATCGGCAGCGGGAAAAAAGACTCTTCTCTCAACCAAGCTTTTAGAAATGGTACATATTGCTTTTCAGCTATTTTATAAATTTCATTTGGTGTAATCACGGGTTCTATCAGGCTTCTTCAAGTTGGGCTAGGGCTTCAAATTCTTTTTTCTTTTCCATAAATTTTTCCTTGGGCAAATTATGTAACACTGATTTTTCGCCCGATTTCTTTTCAACGTAGTGGCAATATGCAATAAACGGTTCAGCTATATGGATGTTTGTAAGTGGCGTGACTACCATTAATTGAAGACCCAGTTCATTGCAGAGCACCATTAGGTATTTTGACATTTCTTGGTCGGTTTTGCTAAATGCCTCATCTACAGCTATAAATCGAAGTGATTTGCGATTGCCCTGTGTAATGCCAAATTGGTAAGCAATAGTCGAACATAAAATAGTGTATGTTAGCCTAGCTGCTTCTCCGCCTGAATTTGTGGCTGTATTTTCGTGGGTTTTATATAGTTTTTGATCTTCCCTATAAAATTCCTTAGCGCTAAAATCGAACCAATTTCTCACATCAGATACTTCTTTTCGCCAACCTTCTTCTTCGTTTAATTGCTCGATAATACTTTTTATTCTGTCGAAACTACCTGCAAGAATTTCATTTCTCTCTTCTTTATTAGCCACTGCAACTTGCCTTGGTTGGGTTGCCATGCGTTGAGCATTTCTTTAAAATCTTGAATTTTCCTGTTGGTGGTGTTTCTGTATTCTATCTTAATATAGGTATCTTGTTGTTTGCTAAAAATGATTTTTTGAAGCGATTGATTGATGTTGTCTATATTTTCCTTAATTTCTTCTTGATGATTATTGAACGATTCTCGGTAAGAAGTCATTGCCCTAATCATATTTTCATTGAGAAGTGTGTTAAATTTCTCTTGGTGTTGTTCCAATTCTTGTCCTTTGATTTTTTGGCACAAGTCTTCATACTCATTTAGGCTTGTATCATCTACAATCGTGGCTAAGTTGATTGTTTCAGCTTCCCAACCTGCAAATTTTTGACTTATTTCTTGCCCTGGTCGTTTGTATTTGTTCATCAAATTAACCAATTCCTGCTCTTTTTTATTGATGAAATATAGCTTCTGTTCCATATCAATATCTACCTTCACGCGAATATCTTCTTGTCTACTATCTATCTGTTTTAATTCTATGCGGTGGTCAAATATTGGCAGGTATTGAGATAATAGATGCGATTTTTCATCTAAATTGATATGTGAATAGGCAGCTATTACAGCTTTATTGGCAGTTTTTTGGGTTTCCAATTGTTGAATTTGCCCTTCTACTATTCCTTCTCTTTTCGATTCCGCTTGGCGTTGTTTGTCTTTCTCGCTCTATTCTTTTTCTACTTCCTTCAATTGCGACTGTAGTTCTTTGAGTCTTTGATTAGTACTTTCGAGCTTTCTTATTTTTTCCTCTAAGGCTGCAATTTGTTCGGCTTCTTTTTGCCAATTAAGTTTTTGAAAATTATTGTATCTGAGCAAGTTTTCGATGTTTCTGATGTTTTCCTCAATTGCAATCTGTTCCTTTTTTAGAGATTTCACTTTTGCCGATACTATATTTATTCTCTCATCGAGCGATTTGAGCTCTTTTTGTAAAAAAAGTAATTTTTCTTTATTATCCCAGCCCAATACATACTGATCTCTGCCTATTTTGTCAGGTCTATCGTCTTTTTCGTGTGTGTCAGCGTTTTTATGCAAACCTTGGTCGGTAAGGGCTTTTTTAGCAGAGTGAAACTGGGCTATGTTGTCTACACACAGATAATTATACTGGGTTCGAATAGCATTTTCTAGCCAAGCAGCATATTCACTTTTAGGGTGAAACTGTAATTTATTTATGAGCATTCTGCTATCACTTTCTTGAAAAATGGCAGGAGCAAATCGCTTGTCTACTTTCCTGTAAATGAGCTGCCCCCTTAAGTTATTGCTATTTAAATATTCATTTACCTGTTGATAATATTTGTCAGGCACTACTATTTGCAGACCAAAGCTATGTAGCAGCTTTTCAATGGCATATTTAATGGAAAATACTGTTGTTAGTATATCCGGTTTTTTTATGAATAGCTTACCCAATAGAGGTGGCCTTTTTGGATATATTGACAAAAAAAATTTAAACCCATCACTTTTCTAATCTTCTTCCAGCCCCAACAACATATTGCTCAGTGCATTGCTCAATTCGGCTTTGGTGTGTGTGTCGCCTGCAAAAATGGCTTTTTCAATGCCTGAACGGTATATTTTTTCGGCTTCATCTTCCCTGCCTTGTAGCCTTAGTAGTTTGCCTACCTGGTAATAGGTTCCCAAATAATTGGGATGGGTGCTGAGCAACATTCCAAAATATTCTAAAGAAATGTTTACGTCAATTTTCACATACTCCAAGGCAATGGCATACATGTTGAAGGCATCGAACGGATCTTCCTTTAAAAATTCTAGCAAAGTTTGTAGTCTGGTGGTGACCATAATAGAAT
>CAZMFZ010000006.1:6984-52873 GCA_964565665.1 uncultured Bifidobacteriaceae bacterium
GCTGGAATTACATTATCAAAAATCTCCTTCTTTCGGGCAATCAGTTTTTCTGCATCTTTTGATGTAAAAAATAGAAACTCCTCTTCGGTATCTATGAATTGTTTGAGTACAGATTCGGTTAATTGTTCGGCTTCGAACAACCATTTTTCATCAAAACTAGCTTGGTAAAGATTGATGAAAGCTTGAATTACAAAGGCATAGTCTTCTAAGAAACCGGTAATGCTAGCTTTTCCATCTTTGTAGGTGTGGTACAGTCCCTCTTTATTTTTCAAATTACGAAGGATGAAATCTGCATTTTTCAATGCTAGGTCAAGAAATTCTGGTTCGTTGAAAGTTCTATAAGCATCTACCAAACCATTGAGCATTAGGCCATTCCAAGAAGTTAAGATTTTGTCATCCAACCCTGGTCTAATTCTTTTGGCTCTTTCATTTAGCAAAATAGACTTCCAATTATTCAGCATCAAAACAAATAATTTTTCATCTATAGCTTTAGCTTTAGCGAATTCTAATGGGCTGTATTTTGCCCATAAAATATTATTTTCGTGTTCCCAATTTCCTTCCTTCTTTATATTAAAGTATGCAGTAAAAATCTCAATTTCCGACTTTGGAATAAGGCTTTCAATTTCATTGCATTTCCAGACATAAAATTTGCCTTCCTCGCCTTCCGAATCTGCATCCAAGGCCGAATAAAATCCAAACTCGGGAGAGGTCAATTCTCTTTTTACAAATTCGATTGTCTCGTAAACGGTAGATTTAAAAAGCTGGTCTTTGGTGATTCGATACGCATCAGCATATAAGCTCAGCAACTGCCCATTGTCGTACAACATTTTTTCAAAATGAGGCAGAAACCATTCACCATCAGTAGAATAACGGGCAAAACCGCCTCCAATTTGATCGTAAATCCCACCTAAAGCCATTTTTTGCAAAGTGAAAATAGTGTGTGAAGTTGCGATGTTTTCACTTGTCAAATAACCAATTTTTAAAAGAAATGAATAGTTGCTGGGCATTGGAAACTTAGGTGCTCTGTTCATTCCGCCCCATTGTGTGTCGAAATTTTTAGCTAAATTTTCATACGCTTTTTCTAAATATGCTTCTGTAAAATCTCCTTCATTTGACTGCAATCCATATTTTTCAATATAACTTCTATTCAAGCTTCTGGTAAAACCTTGTGCCGATTCTTCTATTTGTTGACGACTTTCTTTATAAGCCGCAGAAATTTGAGAAAGAATGCTATGCCATTGTTGGGGTGGAAAATAAGTGCCTCCGTAAAATGGCTCGGCTGTGGAAGTCAAAAACACATTCAATGGCCAGCCGCCTCTCAAACCCATATTTTGAACGGCATCCATATAAATCTGGTCAATATCTGGTCGCTCCTCTCTGTCAACTTTTATGCAAACAAACAAATCGTTCATAATTTTCGCCAGCGACTCATTTTCAAAGCATTCTCGTTCCATCACATGGCACCAATGGCAAGCCGAATAGCCAATACTCACGATCATGGGCTTGTCTTCCGATTTCGCTTTTTCCAAAGCTTCTTCGCCCCACGGAAACCAATCGACAGGGTTGTGGGCATGTTGCAATAAATACGGACTTGAGGAATGTATGAGACGATTGGTGTGGAGGGACATAGGGGTAAATTGTGCTTGCAAAATAAATTAAAAGCTTCGGATTAGTTCAACACATCTTGTCAACACAAATATTAAGCCTAATTTCGCATTCAATATTAGAATAAAGATGGTTGTAACTGAAAATGATATTTTAAAAGCACTTAGCACGGTTGAGGAACCTGATCTGAAAAAAGATTTGGTAACGCTCGGCATGATAAAAGACATCAGAATTGAGGCAGAAACTATATTTTTTACTGTGGTGCTTACAACTCCTGCATGTCCGCTCAAGGAATTGATTAAGAAAAACTGTGCAGATGCCATTCATAAATTAATCGGTGAGAATTATAATGTTGAAATAAAATTAACTGCGGAGGTAACTTCAGGGAGAAATGCACAAGGACCATTATTGCCCCATGTAAAAAATATCATTGCTATTGCCTCAGGCAAAGGTGGTGTTGGAAAATCGACTGTAGCTTCTAATCTGGCTGTAGCATTGGCTCAATCGGGTGCAAGAGTGGGGCTGATAGATGCCGATATTTCAGGGCCAAGTATTCCCACCATGTTCGGCATTGAAGGCGAACAACCGATGATGACACAAATCGAAGGCAAAGAATGGATAGTGCCTATTACTAAATATGGCGTTGATGTTATTTCCATTGGTTTGCTGATACCACCAGATAAAGCTGTGGTATGGCGTGGTCCCATGGCAAGCTCCGCACTTCGGCAGTTTTTTGGCGATGTATATTGGGGTGAATTAGATTATCTATTGATTGATATGCCTCCAGGTACGGGCGATATTCACTTAACTCTCGTTCAAACCGTGCCAGTTACAGGTGCTATCATAGTTACAACACCACAAAAAGTATCGATTGCCGATGCACAAAAAGGATTGAACGGATATCAGCAGCAGCAAATAAATGTGCCTATTTTAGGAGTAATTGAAAACATGGCATATTTCACTCCAGAAGAATTGCCCAATAATAAATACTATATTTTTGGAAAAGGCGGAGGAAAAAAATTGGCTGAGAAAAACAACGTGGCATTTTTGGGGGAAATTCCACTAGTGCAAAGCGTGCGAGAAGGTGGTGATGAGGGCATTCCTGTGGTAATGAACAATGAAATTATTTCTGAATCTTTTGAAAAACTTGCCGAACTAGTAGCACAACAAGTAGCTATTAGAAATGCCAATGTCGTGCAGAGCAAGAAAGTAGATATTTTAGTTTGATGATAATTATAAGTAGCAAACATAGAACTCTTATACGGTGAAAGTTGCTTCACAACTCCTTTTGAACAATCTATTGCTTGCGTGGGTTAATTTTATTGCTTTATTTTGAATGAATATAAATATATAAGCCCTCGCTATAGGCAACTGTTGAATGGATCTGATAATAGAAAAAATAGAGGCTGCCCTCAATTCTGTGCGACCTTATTTGGAAGCTGATGGTGGAAATGTAAAGTTTGTAGAGCTTACAGACGATATGGTGGTGAAGTTGGAGTTGCAAGGCGCCTGTATTACTTGCCCAATGTCGATAATGACCATGCGGGCGGGTATTGAAGAAAGCATCAAACGCGCATTACCTGAAATTAAATCGGTAGAAGCCATTAATCTTGTTGCTTAATTTAGTTTCCGTAGCTTAAACCTGAAGAGATTTATTTTGAATAATTAATATCTTAGGGTTGGCGACAATGGCTCATTAATGTTTCATTTATATTTTTGATTTTCAAGCCCTTTTCACTATTTATTTTTTATGCAACAAGTTGAATTCAATGTATTTTATCTGATTCGCTCAGTAAAAAAACATTTATTGATTTTTATTGGAATAAATATTGCTGTTCTAATTTTAAGTATAGTTTATTCTTTATTAGCACCGGTAAAATACGAAGCTAAAGCCATTTTTTATCCTTTCAGTCCCGAATCGAGCGACCCAAGAATAATGATGTACGAAGAAGCACATTTCAGTGTATTCGGCTATAGCGACCAAGTGGAAAGGTATACAAAAATAGGAAAATCAAATGGTGTAAAATACACCTTAGCGGCCAAATACGATTTATTTAACAGATATAAAATTGATACAGATAGTATAAAATTAGCCAAAAGTAAGTTGTTGGAAATGATGACTAGCGAAGTGTTAAAATTCGAAAAAGGCGAAAATGGAGGTGTATTACTTTCTGTGTTTGATGCCAACCCCGACACAGCAGCCATGATGTGCAATGATGTTATTAGTCTTATAGATTCTATTAATACCAGTCTTTTGGTAGAAAAAAATATTAAAGTGTTCAACTTATATAAATTACAACTCACCGAATTAGACAATGGAATAAGAGAAATAAAAGACAGCATAAATATTGTGTTGCGATCTGACGATAAATACAAAGACAATACCATTAAGATGCTTCATGCTCAACTTGGATTTTCAGCCGAAGAATATGCAAAAGTCAAAACGAAATACGAGTTATCTAAAACCCTTACTAGCAAGCAGTTAAATTCACTATACCAAGTAGAGCCAGCCCAAGCCCCGTACAAAAAAGCCAAACCAAATCGAAAAGCAATCATAGCGGGGGCCTTAATTATTAGCTTGATACTCTCTACAATTGCCTTTACCATTCTCGAATTTGTGAAAGATAACAAGGAGAAATTTGTTTTCTAATCAAATTAAACATCACACATTTTAAAAAACGGAGCTTAGATTAAAACCTTTGCTCCGTTTTTGTTTTTATGTACTTTTAAAAATCTATTGTTTTAAAATATGGAGATTAAACTCAGCAAAAAAGACCGACTTTTTCTTATTCTTGGCGGTTTCTTTCTCACCAATGCTTTGTTGGCAGAAATTATTGGAGCAAAAATATTTTCGTTGGAACAAACTTTAGGTATTGCTCCCGTTCAAATTCCTTTTTTTGGTATCTACAGGCTTGATTTCAACCTTACGGCTGGCGTATTGATTTGGCCTGTTGTTTTTATAGTCTCCGACATTATCAATGAATATTATGGAAAAGAAGGGGTAAAAATCATCAGTTTTGCTACCGCAGGGTTTATTCTTTTCGCCTTTCTAGTCATTTTCGCTGCTTCACATTTACCGCCAGCTCAATTTTGGCTTGATATCAATAATAAAGATGCTTCGGGCAATCCGTTTGATATAAACTATGCTTTTTCTGTCATTTTCAGGCAAGGCTTAGGAATCATTGCGGGTTCTCTTACCGCATTTTTGATGGGTCAATTGATTGATGCCACTGTTTTTTTATACATCAGAAAAGCCACGGGTGAAAAATGGGTTTGGCTCAGAGCTACGGGTTCTACTGTAGTTTCGCAACTGATAGATAGCTTTGTAGTACTACTTATTGCTTTTTATGTGTTTGGCAATTGGAGTTTAGAGCTCGTAATTGCAGTAGGCATTATGAATTTCATCTATAAAATATCGATAGCTATCATCTTAATTCCATTGCTTTATCTTGGTCATTTTTTGATAGATCGATATTTGAAAATAAACGAAAGCTAATGAAAGGGCGGTCAGTTTCAGAAAATCACTTCATCTTCTCTGCCATTTCATCAATATACTTTTTGTGATTATAGGCAAATCGCAAGTCTGAATACGAATATTCTTCGCCAAGCACTTCTTTCAAAGCATTAAAAAGTGGCTGCTCTAATCGTGCGGCTGTCTCTAAAATGGTTTTAAGTTTTATTTCAGATAGCACAGACAAAATATCAACATCGCCTGTGCCCACATAATGTGCCAAATGCCCTTCTATAGTACCAATTGTCAAATTTCTATCTGTCGCTATTTGCTCAAAAGTCATTCCTTGCTTGTGCATTTCAAGCGATATTTCCTTGGTATTTGGCTTATTGCCGTCTGTAGATTTGTGCGTTTTTTGATCTGGTTTTTCCTGAAATGCATCAATTTCCTGCTGGCGTTCGCTTTTGTTAAAGCCTGTATCTACGGCATTTTTATCAAATTCACTTTGATTCACTATTGATTTTACAAGTATCAGCCCTTTATTTATGTGTTCTAATTGTCTGAAAAATCCTGCTTCCAATTCCGACAATTCTACCAAATAAAGTTTCACTTTTTTATCTGCCTTTATTTCCAATTGTTTAGTCAAAATTTGCATTGAAAATGCCCTGAGTAAAGGAGAAAAATATTGTGTAGCTGCTTCTATTCTAGTCAATAAGGTGTGAAAATATTCGCCTTCCTTGGCAGATAAAATAGTGTTTATTTGCCTCAAAAATTTTTCTGAATTCTCTCTCACTGGCTCAAAATCTTGTTTTATTTTCAAGGCCCAAGGAAGGTATTTTTGCTTTTCCGATTGGCTTTCACTTTTATTGTAGCTTTCGAGATGTTCGCTAATTTCTCGTTGTAAAGTATTGAAATTGAATGCTTTAAGCAGATAGTCTTTAGTGAAAGTAACGGTTTCTTCCGAAATTAAATTGTCCAAATCTCCTTGATGATTTTTTGTGTTTCCGTAGTCGAGAATCGTTTCATCTTGTGCAGTATTGAGCCTAACTGCACTGGCAGTAAGCACTAAGCCATCGAGCGATTTCAGCCTCGACAAAGCTACATATACCTGACCAGGTGCGAAGGCGGCATTTATGTCAAGAATCGCTTTTTCAAATGTTAGGCCTTGGCTTTTGTGAATGGTAATAGCCCAAGCCAGTTTGATAGGAAATTGCTTAAAAGAGCCCAATTCCTTCTCTTCAATTTCATTTGTGGCTTCATTAAGTTCATATTTTATGTTTTTCCACTCGTAATGCTCTATTTTCAGCAGGTCGGTGCTATCGTCAAACTTTACCATTATGTCTTTTTCATCAATCTTTTCAATTGTAGCCAATTTGCCATTGAAAAATTTCTTCTCTACATTCAAGTCATTTTTTATGAACATGACTTGAGCCCCCACTTTCAGCTCCATATATTTTTCTACAGGATGGGCATATTCGCTAAACTCACCCGAAATCAAGGCTTGAAAATAATGCGATTTTACATGCAGTTCATCTAATGCCTTTTTGTTTATGGCATCGGCCTTGGCATTGTGCGTGGTAAGTGTGATATAATTTTCTTCTACAGGTGGTTTAAAATTGGGTTTGTAATGCCTGTTGAGCAGTTCCATATCGTCTTGCTCTACTTCATTATTTCTAAAATTATTGAGCAGATTGATAAATGTTTGGTCGCTTTGACGGTAAATTTTATCAAGCTCAATATAAATAGGCTTGCTATCAAGCAATGCCTGGGCATCGAAAAAATAGATGCTTTTGTAATAATTGCGAAGCAACTGCCATTCTTCGTCTTTCACTACAGGTGGCAATTGCAACAAATCGCCAATAAATAGCACTTGCACACCCCCAAATGATTGTTGATTTCTTCGTACAGCTTTCAAAACGGTATTGATGGCATCGAGCAAATCGGCTCGGAGCATGCTTACCTCATCAATTATTAACAATTCTACTGCCCGCAACAATTGGCGTTTTTTGCCGCTCATCTGAAAGTTTTTAAACAAACTATCGGGGTTATTTACTTTGAATTGTAAAATGCTATTTACCGAAAATGCTTTGGAAGGCACAAATGGCCCAAATGGGAGCTGAAACTGCGAATGAATGGTAACGCCACCCGCATTGATAGCCGCAATGCCAGTAGGGGCTACTACGATTGTTTTTTTATGAGTTTTGAGAATAATATTGCGTAAAAAAGTAGTTTTCCCCGTGCCCGCCTTGCCTGTTAAAAAAATATGGCGGCTAGTTTGGTTTACTATTTTAGCTGCATATTCAGCCGGATTCATTATTATACTTTGTTCATTAGCCATCTGAAATACTTAAAAATGATGGGTAAGGTAAGCAGTATTTTAGTTTGGTAAAAATACTACTGAATATAATTTTTGGTTGGGTTTTTTAGTTCATCTCTTAAAAACCCCGCAATCACATTCACTGCTGTATTGAAATTTCTATTGTTGGGAATAATAAAATCGGCTTCGTTTTTATATGGCAACACATGTTTTTTAAAGGCTGGCTCTACGTGCGAGCGAATCCAATAAATGGTTTGCTCAATGCTATAGCCTCGTTCCACCAAATCGCGCTCTAATCTGCGGGTAATTC
The DNA here is from genome assembly GCA_964565665.1 of uncultured Bifidobacteriaceae bacterium. Taxonomy (GTDB): domain Bacteria; phylum Bacteroidota; class Bacteroidia; order Cytophagales; family UBA9547; genus CAZMFZ01. The sequence continues at coordinate 14,668 of CAZMFZ010000006.1, forward strand.
GGTGGTGGTCTTCGGCTTCAATCAATATTTTCAAATCAAGCAAATCGAATATTTGCGGATAACTAAATAAAAAAAGCCCTTCTAAAACCAATATAGGTGTAGGTGTAAAATGAATATTTTTTGCTTCGAAATTGGGATTGTTGAAATCATATTCTTTTCTGTGGAAGCTTTTTTCATCTCTAAGTAATTGAATATCAGATAGTAATGCATCAATATCGATAGATTCTAAGGTATCATAATTTTCAATGCCGTTTTCATCAATGGGTTGTAATTCTCGGCTCTTGTAATAATTATCTAACGAAATAAAAGTAATTTCCTTTTGGTTAAATAACTGAGAAAGCTGATTTATAAAGGTGGTTTTCCCCGATCCGCTAGCTCCTGCAATTCCCACTATATAAGGCTTCATCTTAGAAAGTATAAACTATAATTCTTTGAAAATATGACGGATAGATTGAAATAAATCGTTTGCAAATGGCATTAAAAACTTCAGTTTTTCTACCACCAATGGTGCTAAATCATCTAAATAATTGAAAATTATAGAGTCCCTGATATGTTCGACAGGAATCAAATTTGATTGCTTAGTGAGCCACACCACAATACTGAGCATAAATATCCATTGCAGCAAACTCACCACAGCCCCCATTACATTGTCAAGCGTTCCTGCAAATATGGTGAAACTCAATCCTTTTTTTATAAGCATGCCAAGCAAATATATTCCAATCGAAATGCCCATAAAAATGATAATAAACGATAAAAATGGAAGTATTTTGGGCATGTGTGGAAAATAGACTATGAGGAAGTCTATTCCTTCTTGCATTAGTTTTAAAGCCCCGATAATACCAAAAATATGAGCTGCCAAGCCAATTACTACCAATAAAAACCCTTTCTTGTAGCCATCATACATACCAAAGAGCAATGGAATAAGCAATATAAAATCTATAGGTTTCACTTGGTATTGTTGTAATTCAGAGATATTTATGGATTTGTCTGTTCATTTTCAGGCAAAACTGCCTTTGGCTTTAGGGGAATATTGTAAAGCAATGAAAAATACGCTCCAAAAGTCTGGTTATTAAAATAGCTGTAAAATCGTGGGGCAATCACGTTGGAAAATCCATTGTAGTATCTGCCTTCCAACTGAATGATTACACTACCGATTTGATAGTTTACCCCAAGCCCTCCTGCCAAGCCAAATTGAAATCTTTCTGTTTTGTTGTTTTTAAGAAGTAAAGTACTCGTTTTTCTATTGGCAAATAAACTGTCGGAGGTATTTATACTCTCGCTTACATTGTAGCCAAAGCTGAATTGTGGCCCCAGATTAATAATCGCCTTTAGTTTACTGCCGCCAATTTCAAAATGAGTGAGTAAGGGAATTTCAATATAATCAATCACACGCTTATAAATAAAGGTGCTATCATTCACTCCTATGCCTTTCTTTGAATATTGCAGGCTTATTTGCAAGCCAGCATATTTACTACTCATATGCTCGAGCATTATGCCAGTCGATATATTGTTCATCGCCACACTAATTTGGCTGCCACTGCCGCTAAAGGCTGTACCCGAACTAATATATCCTCCCGAAACACCCATACTCAATCGACCCATTTGGGCATACGAATATGAAAAAATGAAAACTATAATAGCAAAAATGAGCGGAAATATGCGATTCAAAATAGGCTAATTGTTTGAAAATGAGGGGTGGGGTTTAAGATTTCTATCAGCCAAGAAGTGATTTCACAGTGGCAGAAATTAATTTTCCATCTGCCAAACCTGCTAGTTCTTTAGAGGCAGTTCCCATTATTTTACCCAAATCTTGTGGCCCGCTTGCACCTACTTTGGCTATTATTTCTTTCAATTTCACCGTTAATTCCGCCTCAGATAGTTGATTTGGTAGGAACTTTTCAATAATTGCCAGTTCTTTATTTTCTACTTCTGCCAAATCAGGTCTTCCATTTGCCACATACATATCTGCCGATTCTTTGCGTTGCTTTGCTGCTTTCATTAGCAGTTTCATTTCCTGGTCAGTTGATAATTCTCCGGCTTGCCCTTCTGAAGTTTCTGCCAGGAGTATCATTGATTTTATGCCTCGCAATGCCCGTAGAGCATCCTGGTCTTTGGCACGCATGGCATCTTTTATATCGCTATCTACTTTTGCTTTTAAGCTCACTTTTATTACTGTTTAATTTTTAAGGATGAATGATTGAATATTGATGCCTTTCAGTACTTAAACACTTCTCCTGAAAAATAGCATCTTTTTTTGTAAAATTAAGAATCAGAAACAGAAATATAAAGACCTCTAGCCTCAATTCTTATTTTATATATCTGAAATCGTGATCGGCACTTAGTTGTAGTAAAAATTCGTAAGTAAGTTTGATTACATTTTCCACATCGTCTTTATGCACTGTTTCTACTGTCGTGTGCATGTATTTCAATGGCAAAGAGATTAAAGCACTTGCCACCCCGGCATTGGAGTAAGCAAAGGCATCGGTATCTGTACCAGTGCTTCTAGAAACCGCAGCTCTTTGCACGGCTATCTCTTTGGCCGCAGCTACATCAAATAGCATTTGCAATACATTATTCTGCACCGCAGGACCAAAAGTAAGCACTGGCCCTTTGCCACAGGCAATGTCTCCATCGCGTTTTTTGTCGTACATGGGCGATTGGGCATCGTGAGTCACATCAGTTACAATTGCCAAATCAGGTTTCAACCTATGGGCTATCATTTCTGCCCCTCTCAATCCAATTTCTTCTTGTACAGCATTCACAATGTAAAGCGTATAAGGCAAGTGTATATTGTTCTCTTTCAGCATTTTAGCCACTTCAGCAATCATAAAGCCACCAATGCGATTATCCAAAGCTCTGCCTACATAAAATTTCTCGTTTAGCACGAAAAACTCATCGTCAAATGTGATTACACAACCAATATCAACCCCCTTTTCAAGCAATTCTTTTTTATTCATGCCGCAATCGACAAATATATTCTTCAAAGTGGGCGTTTCTTCCTTCGCTGAATCTCTCACATGAATGGCTGGCCATCCAAACACACCTTTTACAGCTCCTGATTTTGTCCAAATATTTACTCTTTTCGATGGTGCAATTTGGTGATCGGAGCCACCATTACGCCTCACATATATATAGCCTTCATCAGAAATATAGTTTACAAACCATGAAATTTCATCGCAATGTGCCTCAATTACAACTTTATATTTGGCTCCAGGATTTATAATTCCTACTGCCGTGCCATACACATCGGTAATGTATTCATCGATGCTTGGTTTTATATAATCAAGCCAAACTTTTTGACCTGTGTATTCAAATCCTGTTGGGGATGGAGTATTGATATAGTTTTCTAAAAAAGCAAGCGATTCTTGGTTCATGCGTTAATTTTTGATATGAGATTTTAAAATAAAGTGATTAAAAATAAACTATGAGTTTAAATAAAGGGTTTAAAATATTTTCGACCAAAAACAAGCCAAAAGGATGTATGAATATTTTATGTTATGAAAAATATTCATCATTTTATTTAACACCGAAAAGATTATAATTGAATTAAGTTTAAATGATTTAAAGCTAATTTTATATTGTAATAATGCCATTCACCTTTCTTTTTAATGCTTTTTTAATACTCAATTTGTGAATAATACAATGTGAATAGATAATTTTGTATCAATAATTATTATATATCCTTTATAACAATGAATACTTCAAACTCAGAAATCGCTTTCAATGCTGAAAGTCCTGCAAGCGAATTTGTAAAAGGAGTGCTACTTATAATAGCATTTTTAGCTTTAATCATTCCTTTTGCAATTAAGTTTTACACTTATTTTTAAATTATAACACTATCATATCATCAATAATCACTTTGCCTAGTTCCTTATTAATGGCATTGATAATTTTTGATTTTGATAAGTTGAGTTGGTGCTTAAGTGCCGCTGAATTTACGTTTACTATCATATTTTTTTCTTTGAAATAAATCTTCTCCGTTCTAGATACCACACTTGGGCCTAGCAATTTTTCATAAAAAGTAATCGCTAAAGTCTGCTGATAGCGCTGTTCCAGTCCAAAAGTTTTGAACATGGTGTCAATGCTTTCATCCATCTTAAAAAAGTAGCCATTCTTAGGTGAATTTTTATTGTTTCTCATTTAAGCTTAGATTTCAAAGCTATCGTTTGAGCCGATAATTTGAATCGCACAAATGTACGAAACCAATTCTTTAATTTTGGACAGAGACAAAGCTGATCAATCAAAAACATCATTTAACAAAATAGCTAAACCCGAAATGATAGTTATAGGCATTTATGCCTCCATTCGGATAAAATAACTCAGCATTTGACATGTGTCGGATTCGAAAACCAAGATTAACGGTGAAGTTATTTTTAAAAAACCATTGACCGCCAGCTCCAAAACAATCAGAGAAAATAAAGCCTTTTTTTTGCTTCACTGTCTCCACAGAAATATAATGTGGCCCCGAACCAACCAATATGAAAATATGGAAAAAATCAGCCAACCTAAAAGACTGTTTAAAGCCATTATTTATTCCAAACTCAAACTCTTGTAGCAATTCTCCATCTGGTGTTTGTACTGTAGCTAGGTTAAATTGTGGTTCCATATAAAACATGGGAAATCCCCAAGCCTCTTTTCTGTACTCCTCTTTCAACAAATGATTGGCGAAATACCCCATAAAATACACAGGGCGATACGTACCCTCAGGCAAGCTCTGTGGGTTCGAACCAAATCCAAAGCCCGTAGTAAAGCCTACTTCATCAAACATTGGCTTTTTTTTGCCCAAGAGTGATGTAAAGCGAACTCCTTGTGAAAAGGCGGAAATGGGCAATAGCCAAACTGCTAAAAATATATACCGTAAAATATTCTTATGTTCCAATATTGTTCTTTTCCATATTGCGTTAAATGCGGTTTGGCATCGTAAATACTGTTGTTTTCCAGCCTTACTCCTACCAGTTGCTTTTCGTTGAACGCATACCTGAGTGCTGCGGTAAGCTGCAAAGGATTGTGGCGGCTATTGAGAATATAAATCCAAGTATAATAGAATTCATACCAGCTTTCTAGCCCCAAATCAACAAATATTTTGCCGTATCTATAGCGTAAATATACATTGCAACCTGAAAAATTTTTGCTTTGTAAGCTTCTGGCAAACCTCAACATGCCAAAATTCAACCCTATGTCATTGTTTTGATTGATGCGATAAATGCCACCAAAGCCTAACGAAAAATCGTAAGTGGGGAAAAACCCGCCTTTCACAGGTTGGTAATTTGACTGTGCCCATCCAAAACCCAGTTCACCTGTAAGCACATCAGCAATTCTCCATTTGGTGATTTTGTTTGCATAACAAGTGGCTAAAAAAGAGGTGATGAATCGTGCAGAAACACCTGCATATTGGGCTGTTTTTCGGTCTGTTTCAAATGTATATTGGCTTTTGTCTTGCCATTTCATAAAAGTTGCACTTCGGGCATCAATTCCTGCACTTAGTTCATGAAAGCCAAGTTTTTGGGCATCTAGTAGTTTTAGGCCCAGAATAAAAACCGAGAATAAAGCAAAAGCTTTCACACATTAAATCTGTTTTCTATACAATTCATAGCCCACGGTTTAAACCGTGGGCTATGATTAAACCGTGGATTATGAATCGTTAAACTTCAGCATTTCTCAAAATCATATTTTTCACCTCCCAAGCAGAAACGAAAATACTGGCTTCATATAGTATATATAGAGGTATTCCCACCAGTAATTGACTAAAAATATCAGGTGATGGGGTGATAAAGGCCGCCACTACAAGTATTACCACAATCGAATGTCTGCGATAGGTACGCATAAACTGTGGTGTAATCAAGCCCATTTTGGTGAGTACAAATACAATCATAGGCAATTGAAACATAAGCCCACTTGCCAATACCATCATTATTAAAGTAGAAATATAAGAGGTAATGTCGAACTGGTTTAGAATAGTAGGGTCGAGCTGGTAATTGGCCAAAAAATTGATTGAGAGTGGGGAAACAACGAAGTATCCGAACAATATTCCTAATATAAATAGAAATGTGACTACCAAAACTGCTCCACGAGTAGCATTTACCTCTTTAGCATACAAACCCGGCTTTACAAATCGCCACAATTCCCAAAAAACATAAGGAAATGCAATTACAAACCCAATAACAAACGAAGAGGTAATGTGCATGGCAAATTGCCCGGTCATCTGCCTACTTTGGAGGGTAAAATTGAGGTGGTCGATACACAAATCAGGTGTATTAATGTATTTGGCCAGTTCGCAAAACTTTCTGTAAGTCCAAAAGTCGGGCTTCGATGGCCCTAGTATCAAAATTCCAAATACAAAATCTTTGGAAAAGAAGGCTACAATGGTGAATATTAGAATAGCAGAAATGGAGCGAATCAGATGCCAACGAAGCTCCTCGAGGTGGTCGAGAAAGCCCATTTCTTTATCTCCTGAACCTAATAAATTGAAAGCTTGGTCTAGTGGCACTTTTGAGTAGGTAATGTGAATGATGAATGCTTGTTAGATAAGAGAAATCATATGTCAAAAACATCCTCCATATCTATTTCCAAACCTGCAACTGTAGTTACAGGAACTTTACCCTCGTTAGTGAAAATATATTTCAATTGGTATTTGCCCTTTTCATCAAGTAAATATATGGTTATTGATTTATCTTTGGGATATACCAGCCAATATTCAGCAACTCCACTTTCTTCATAAATATTGAATTTGTAATCCAAATCTTTTTTTGCTGAGGAGACTGATACAACTTCAACAATCATGTCGGGAGCACCGACACAGCCTTTCTCATCTAACTTAGATGAGTCACAAACCACGCAAATATCAGGTTGAAGTACCGTACAAATTTTATTGTCATTAATTTCTTCTCCCTTTTTAGGGAAGCGAACATCAAACGGTGCAATATAAACTTTGCACTTTTTTCGTTTCAAATAATGTTGAATTTCACCACCAATATTGGTTACCACCCTTTGATGAAGATTTAAAGGTGCTGGTGACATTCTATGAATATATCCCTTAATCAGCTCCAAACGTTCATCAAAGTACCATGTTAAGTAATCTGCATAGGTATAAACCTTTAAAAAATCGAGTTGATTTATATCAGTTACTATATTCATATAATCCCAAATAACCTAATTACCACTGAAACAAAGGATATTCCTTGGCCCAACCATTTATTTTTTGCTTAATGGCTGTTATTTTAGTGTCATTTTCATGGTTCATCAACACCTCATCAATATATCCGGCTATTATTTCCATGTCTTTTTCTTTGAATCCTCTAGTAGTGATGGCTGCCGTACCAATTCTCATTCCTGAGGTAACCATCGCAGATTGGGTGTCAAATGGTACCATATTTTTATTGATGGTAATATCTGCTCTTATCAAGGCGCCTTCGGCAATTTTTCCTGTAAGGTTTTTCGAACGCAAATCAATAAGCATCAGGTGGTTATCTGTTCCGCTTGAAATTATTTTATAGCCTTTGTCTACAAAAAATTTAGCCATAGTGGCGGCATTTTTCTTTACTTGCTCAATATAAGTTTTGTAGCCATCTGTTAACGCTTCTCCATAGGCAATAGCTTTGGCAGCTATTACGTGTTCTAAAGGTCCACCTTGAATTCCTGGAAAAACAGCCGAATCAAGTAAAGAAGACATCATTCTCAACTCACCTTTTGGTGTTTTTAAGCCAAACGGATTTTCAAAATCTTTGCCAATCATTATCATTCCCCCACGCGGTCCACGCAAAGTTTTGTGCGTGGTTGTCGTTACAATATGGCAATGCGGAAGCGGATCATTCAGCAATCCTTTGGCAATTAACCCGGCCGGATGTGCAATATCAGCCATCAACAAAGCCCCTACACTATCTGCTATTTGTCTCAATTTTATAAAATCCCAGTCGCGAGAATAAGCACTCGCACCGCAAATAATTAACTTTGGTTTTACGGCTTTGGCTTTTTCGTCTACTTTATTCCAATCTATCAATCCGGTAGATTCTTCTACGCCATAAAAATTAGGCTGATAATATTTACCTGAATAATTGGCAGCATGGCCGTGGGTTAAATGCCCACCATGTGAAAGATCAAAGCCTAAAATGGCATCGCCTGGTTTCAATACAGCAAGCATTACGGCTGCATTTGCCTGAGCACCAGAATGAGGTTGCACATTTGCCCAAGTTGCTCCAAAAAGTTGCTTTGCCCTATCAATGGCTATATTTTCAACCTCATCTATAAATTCACATCCCCCATAATAGCGTTTTCCAGGCAGGCCTTCAGCATATTTATTTGTAAGCACGCTTCCTTGGGCAAGCATTACCTGTTCTGAAACATAATTTTCAGAAGCAATTAGCTCTATACCTTCCGTTTGGCGGTGGCGTTCTTTTTCAATCAGGTCGAATATGGCTTTGTCTTGAATCAGCGGAGTGGTCATGTATTATTGTAATTTGAATTTTCTATAAATAAAAAGACATGCAAATTTCTCTTAAAATACCACAATACCCAAACTAAAAGTTTGTTAATTTGTGTGCTATAATTTGTAAAAGTCCTAGTGAGAGGCTTGTTTGTGATTACAATAATTAAAAAATGCTAATAGAAAGACTTTTACACAATCTTGGTAAATATTTTATTTTTCTAAGCTCAATGGTTGCCAATCGTGAGCGATTTTATGTATATCCTAGGCTAATTTTAGATGAATGTGTACTAATCGGCATTGATTCCATTTTTATAGTGTCAGTTGTGTCACTATTTATTGGTGCTGTTACTTGCATACAAGCAGCAGCCAATTTGGTAAGCCCTCTTGTGCCTATGTATGTAGTGGGTACTGTGGTGCGAGATATGGAAATACTTGAGCTCGCCCCCACCATTACATGTGTGGTATTGGCCGGAAAAGTAGGGTCGAGTATTGCGGGGAACTTGGGAACAATGCGAATTACAGAGCAAATAGATGCATTGGAAGTAATTGGTATCAATTCATCATCTTATTTGGTATTGCCAAAAATAGTAGCTGCCATGCTTATGTTTCCACTTTTGGTATCAGTTTCGGGGTATCTGGGTCTGCTTGGCGGCTATATAGCAGGCGAATTATCAGGAGCTGTGTATGGCGAAGAATATATATTTGGAATCAGAAACGGATTTAATTCTATGAATGTGACTTTGGCGTTGGTGAAATCGGTAGTTTTTGCTTTCTTAATTTCATCCATTTCAGCATTTCAAGGCTACTTTACCAAAGGTGGGGCATTGGAAGTAGGCAAATCAAGCACAAATGCCGTTACCAATAGTTGCATTGCAGTGCTTGTAGCCGATTATTTATTAGCTCAATTGTTTTTGTCTTAAGAATCAATATCTACACTATTAATATTGATCTACATTAGTTTTTATAGTAGCTACTGATATTTTGCCTTTAGATTTTTCCTTTTTTTTCTTCGCATATTTTTTGCTAAAGTCATCTTCTAAAATCAGCATTTCTACTCTTCTATTCAAAGCCCTTCCATCGTCAGTATCATTAGAAGCGATTGGTGCAGTTTCGCCATAGCCCACAGATTTCAATCGCCAAGGCCTAATTCCCTTATTAATTAAAAAATCAACAACTGCTGCCGCTCGCCAACGCGAAAGTTTTAAATTGAAGGTATCCGAGCCTTTATCATCGCTGTGGCCGCCAATTTCAACAATCATTTTTTTCTGCTCTGCCAATATTTTTACCAATTCATCAAGAGAGGGTGCCGACTCAGGTGTGAAATCTGTGCTGCTATACTTGAATTGAATATTTTTTAGCACAGCTACTTGACCTGAATCAAGAAAAGGCTGCATTCTATAGGTTTTAAGTAGGTTTCCCTTTTGAGTATCGTCCTTTAAAGAAATCTTGTCAATGATTTTAAAGAAGCGTGGTGCTTCAATTTCGATTTCATAATCTTCACCATGTAATAAAATTTCTGTGAATTTTCCTTCTGAGTTTGTAGTCAAAACTGGTTGGTCAGTCACTTTTTTAGAAAGGTTTTTCACTTTAATTGTAGCGGAAACTGGCAATCCGCTTTTTTCATTGGTGATTTTACCTTCAAAAGCTGTCAAGCCCGGCTGTTGGAGTATTTTTGGCAACTTTAGTTTGAAAATATCTACATTGTGCAAATCGCCCTCAATGCTCACGGTACTAAAATAAGCTGTCTCGCCTGTAGAACTTATAGTAAACCCGAAATCGTCTGTTTTCGAATTTATATTTAAACCCAAGTTTTGAGGCTTGCTCCATTTTTGCCAAGTATTATCAAGTCGTTTAGTCATGTACACATCATAACTGCCATAGCCAATTCTGCCTGTAGAGCTGAAAAATAACGTTTGATCGTCAAAAGATAGGTAAGGGAAATCTTCTGTAAACTCTGTATTTATCTCCGACCCAAGATTAATGGGCTCTTCCCACTCCTTTTTATATTTATTGTAAAGCGATACATATAAATCCATTTTGCCAATACCGTCTGCACGTTCCATGGCCACAATTATAGCTTGTTGGTCGGGTGATACATAATAATTCTCCATCTCGCTATTGTTCATTAGGGATGGAAGCTGCACTTTTTCAGGTATACCCCATTCTTTTCGCTCATCCGACCAAGTAGATTTTGACAAACCTGGTCCGGTTTCCTCGGCTTTATCGTTATATACATTGCCCACAAATATCACTTTGGTATCTAGTGCCGTGGAAACCACATAGTTGTGCCCGCTATTATTCAATGGTTTGCTTAATTCCACTGGAGCATTCCACTTATCGCCAGCACCTTCTGAAACCCATATTTGCTCTTGCATTTTTTTATTTGCACATTCCCTAACAAAGAAAAGTTTCCTGCCATCTGCGGTTAGTTTTGGGTTGAATTCTGCACAATTTTTGGTATTTACGCCATTTTCAACCTTTTCTTTTATGGCGTTTTCCATTTCACCTGGCACTAAATCAGGTAAAAAATTGAGGGTATCGGGTCCGTTTGTTTTATAAGCTCCAATGCCTTTCAGCACATTCCAACTTTCTGCTTTTGTGTGGTCAATAATTAAGCGAACTCCATATACCGTCTCCAATGAAAAAATAATTCTTTCTGAAAAATGTTTTTGGGAGCTATTTGATTTTGAATAGGAATAAATGGTTTTTGTTTTGTTGTTTTTTAAAATCAATATACATTTTTTTATCACTCCATCATTTAAAACCCCACCTACATATATTTTATTGGCAATGGCAGGCTTTTTGAATCCAAAATCTAATTGCAGTTTTTTGTTTTTATTGGGTAGAATAATATAGCCATCGGCATACAAATCGTGCTTTTCATCTTTCTGATTTAAATTTGAAAAATCGACTGGAGGGCCAAGAGCCAACTCGAAGGAGTTGTCTTCATACTCGTTATCTATATTTTTAGCATCTAGCACTGAGCTAGCCCACTCTACGTGTTGGCCAAATAATGGCGAAGTTAAAAGTACTAGGCTTAGAATGTATTTGCACATCAAAAGGTTAATTTGGTTGTTGGGTTGATTTTTTCGATTTCAACCTGTTAAATTAACAATAATTTTTATACAAATACTAATCAGTTGCTTGAAAATTCAATTGCCTGTAAATCAATTGTTTGGGATTCAAAATCTCGGATTTGAATTTTCTGAATTTTTGTACAAAAAAATTCACAACCCAAAAAGCCTTACAATTATGAATTGCAAGGCTTTTTAAATTTTAATTCTAGATGGATAAAAAATCAGAAATTGATAGAAAAGTAGATTTTATGCGATAGATTTCAATTTTACGCTTGTTTTCACTTTATCTACAAATTCTTTTGCTGGCTTAAATGTTGGCACAAAATGAGCATCAATTACAATAGCAGTATTTTTGGAAATATTCCGAGCTACTTTTTTTGCCCTTTTTTTATTTACAAAACTGCCAAAACCTCTGATAAAAATATCGTCTCCGGTTTCCATCGAAGATTTAATTACATTTACCATACTCTCTACTGTAATGAGTACGTCTGATTTGTTGATTCCTGTTTGATCAGCAATTTTTGAAACAATGTCTGCTTTAGTCACGGTTGTAAAAATTAAATGGTAGATAATAATAATGGAATGTGTAACGAAATCAAGCGAAAATAGGTTTTTCGTAATTGCCTGATTATGTTACAATTAGCAAATTTATTATTAAATATGTTAAATTTCATCTAAAAATAGTTTTATTTTTAAAAATGTCTGATTTAAGTGCGAAAGTGGCTGTAGAATTGGCGAAATGGTATGGAACTAATAAGCGGGATTTGCCTTGGCGACACACGCTTGACCCATACCAAATATGGATTTCAGAGGTAATTCTTCAGCAAACCAGAGTAATACAAGGGCTTCCTTATTATTATAAATTCATAGAATTATTCCCCAAAGTACAAGATTTGGCCAATGCAGACGAACAAGAAGTGCTGCGATGCTGGCAAGGGTTGGGCTATTACAGCCGCGCAAGAAATATGCATTTCACCGCAAAAATGGTGGTTGAAAATTTTGAAGGTATTTTTCCTTCTAGTTTCAGTACACTGATTACACTCAAAGGAATAGGCCCTTATACCGCTGCAGCTGTGGCTTCATTTGCATCAAATGAAGATGTAGCAGTGCTAGATGGAAATGTAATGCGGGTTCTATGCAGGCTTTTTAATATTGAGAAAGACATAGCCGAAGAAAAAACGCGAAAAGAGCTTCAACTGCTTGCCAACAACCTGCTTCCTAAAGGTAATGCGGCTATTCACAATCAAGCCATGATGGAATTGGGAGCATTGGTGTGCATACCTAAAAACCCTAAATGTGAAATATGCCCTGTGAATGATTACTGCATTTCACTAGCACAGCATAGAGTAAAAATATTGCCTTTAAAATCTAAAAAAGTGAAAGTAAAAACCCGATATTTCAATTATCTGGTGATTGTAGATGAAGAGATGCAGTATTTGATGAAAAAAAGAGGTAAAACCGATATTTGGGAAGGCCTTTGGGATTTTCATTTAATAGAAACTCAGTTTGCAGCAGAATCTCCCTCTGATTTGAAACTAAGTGATGAATTAATATCAAACTTTACTTTTATAAAATCGAGTGCTAAATTGAAGCACCAACTTACACACCAAACGATTTGGACAAAATTTTGGGTATTTGAAGTAAAAAAGCATTTGAATTCATTTATTGAAGAAAATAATTTGATTGTACTTGGAAAAGAAGCTATTTTCGAAGTTCCCAAACCCGTTTTAATAAATAAGTTTTTGAACAACTATTTATTTTTATAATTTTGAACTCTAACCTTAATGGAACATGGCAGTAAATAAAGTAATTCTAATGGGCAATTTGGGGAAAGACCCAATTGTGAGAAAATTTGATAACGGAAGGGCTGTAGCAAGTTTCAGCCTAGCGACTACCGAAAAATACAAAGATAAAACGGGCAATCAGGTATCGAAAACCGAATGGCACAATGTAGAAGTATGGTCTCCATTGGCTGAAATTGCAGAAAAATACTTGAAAAAAGGCAATCAAGTATATATTGAAGGTAAAATAGAGTCGAGAGAATATACTGATAAAGATGGCATTGTGAGAAGAGCCACAAACATCGTTGGCCGAGAACTCAACCTGATTGGCGGTGCCAGTACCGGGATTAGTGGTAGTGGCTATAGCGAAGGAAATGTACCTAGCGAAGCAGACTATTCATCAAAAGGCAATGATGTACCAGTAAATCTGGCTCCATCAGGTGATGATGACTTGCCGTTTTAATTGGTATTAATCTTTGGCAGAAAAATATTTGAATCCCTTGGAATGAGTTGAACCATCAATCTTTCCAAGGGATTTTCTTTATCCCAAATTAATACACAGCCCCAATCTCTTTATTTTTCCATAGTTTTGTAGGCAATACGCTTGGCAGATTTATCGTTTTGTGATATCAAACTCATATCAAATTGAATTTTATTAAATACCTGATTTACATTTCAGGATTAATGTATTTTTTTACTGCCTGTTCACCCTACGATAAGCGACCTGGAGCATTGTTTTACCACAATCTCACTTCAAAATACAATGCTTATTTTCTTGCTCGCGAGCGAATGAAGGAATTGGAAACTGAATTGTTTAAATCTGAGAAAAACAATTACAATCGCATATTAAATGTTTATCCTAAAATAGATTCAAATTATTCGAAAGGGGTAAAGGATAGGCTTGATAAAATAATAAAAAATGCCTCTCTACCCATTCAGTGGCACAAAACCAGCCATTGGGTCGATGACAGCTATTTGGTAATTGGAAAATGCAGGTATTATGATGTAGACTGGACCAACGCCATGACTACCTTCAAATTCATAAACGCACGATACGAAGATGCCGATATGAAAAACCATTCGTCTATATGGCAAATGCGGGTGCTATTGGAGCAGAATTTTGGGGATGAAGCCCGGCAAATGGGTGACCAGCTTGAAGATGAATATTTGAATTTCGACAATGTGGGTAGGCTCAGCCTTGCCAACGGCAATTATTATATCAAGCAAAAAGACTACGCCAATGCCTATGAGAAACTTAAGATTGGGGTGCATTATGTGAAACCCAAAGATTACCGCTCGAAAGTATACTACATTCTTGGGCAATTGGGGCAAAAATTAGGTAAAGACAGTGCTGCATACCAATTCTACAAAAAGTGTAGAAAAATGAGGCCAGAATACGAAATGTGGTTTTATGCCAACCTCAATATGTATCAAATGAAGGAATTGAAAGGTGATAAGGATATTAAGAAAACACTTAAATATTACCATAAGCTGCTCAACGACATAAAAAATAAGGAGTATGACGACAAGATTTATTATGAAATAGCCACATTTTACCAAAAAAGAGAAACCATAGACAGTGCCATTGCCAATTATAAAAAATCGGCACGATCAGGTAAAAATACCTTCACTAAGGCATTTGCCTATTTACGAATGGCAGAAATATACTACGACAAAACCCGTGAATTTGAAAAATCAAGCACTTATTATGACAGTTCGGTAGCTATTCTTGAAAAAGACTTGCCCGAATTTCCCAAAGCAAGAAGAAGACAGCGGGTGCTAAAAGAATTTGTGGAGCAACTTAAAATAGTGCGGTTGGAAGATAGCCTTCAAAAATTGGCCAAAATGGATTCGGCCAGCCTCAATAAACTGGTAGACAAATGGATAGCTGCCGATGAAAAAAAGAAAAAAGAGGAATTTGAAGCTACAGAAAAAGCAAAGGAAGATAAAGAGCAGGATATACGCATGGCTCAACTCAAAGATCAAATGGGCGTAAAGGACCCAACTTTGTTGGCTCTGGATGGAAACAACAAGTGGTATTTCTATAATGCAGTTACTATAGAAAATGGGAAAGCCGAATTTTCTCGCAAATGGAACAACAGACCCAATGAAGACAATTGGCGAAGAATCAATAAAGAAAGAGAAGACGTTGACTTAAGTGTGGCAAACACCAATGCTTTCAAGGACACTACTGGTATTGGCAGCAAAAAAGAGTTCTCTTTTTCAGCAGACAGAGCCAAGTATACAGAAAATATTCCATTCACTCCCTTACAAATGGATAGCTCTAACGCCAAACTCAAGCGTTCTCTTTTTAGGCTTGGCAGTATTTACAATTTTAGCCTAGAAGAATACCCGAATGCAAGAATAACCTACGAAAGGTATATTAATGAATATCCGAAAGAGGAAAAAGTGCCAGAAGCCATGTATGCCATTTATCTGATGTGTAAAACCAAAATGGCAGATTCTTTGTGTGCTGCCGATTATAAAAACAAGCTTCTCTTCATGTTTCCCAAATCGCTTTATGCCAAGCTGATAATAAACCCTAACTACTTGGTAGAGAATAGATTGCTAGGAGAAAGAATTAAATATTTGTATAGAAGTGCTTTTGAAATGTATGAACGCGATAATTATTTAGGAGCACAAAATGCCGTAGCTCAAATAATGACTGAATACCCAGACAATGAATTTGAAGACCGCTTTGTGCTGCTAAGGGCCATGATTGTAGGCCAAACCCAAAGCATAAAAAATTATAAAGATTCACTTACGGCTTTTGTAGGCCGATACGAACGCACCAGCAGATTGGTGCCGTATGCCAAAGCATTGATTACAGGATCTGATAAAGTATTCAAAAGTGATAGCGTACGATTCTCGAAAAATAAAATAGTTTTCGATTTAGATTTGGCATTTCCCCACTATTTCTGTATTATTTCTACTGATAAAACAGTGCTAGATGCCATTATTGAAAAATATGAAGCTTACAATACTGAATATTATTCAGATCAAAAACTAAAAATTTCGAAATCGGAATTGAATGAAACCCATTTTATAGTTGCCATGCAGGGTTTGCCAAACGATATTCAGGCAATGAATTACTATGAAAAGCAAAAAGGAAAAAGTGCACCTATTAGGAGTTTTGAAACAAAAAACCAATTTGAACAATTTGTAATCACCGATAAAAACTACAAAACGGTGATGGCAGCCAAATTTCACGAAAGTTATATGGAGTTTTTCAAACGCAACTATTTGGAAAAGTAGGTGAATAGGGTGGATTTTAACTCAAAACAATTAATCAACTTTAGGCCATTTCTCTGGGCTAATTTTTGAATGTGTTACCGCTAAAATAACGATTGCATCGTTCATAATTTCAAAATGAATAGAAAACGGAAAAACTGATAAATAAGCCTTTCGATCGGATTGGTATCGAAGCTGATACCCAAGTGGGTTGGATTTCAAGTCGGTATTTTTTGTTTTAACCTCTTTTAAGAATTCAGTACCTAAGTTCTTTTGCTTTTTATTAAATAGGGTCGGGCATCACGCAAATCATGCTGTGCTCGTTTCAGAATATAGACAGTATAATCAATCGATTTCATTCTCAAGCTCAACCATGGCAGTATCAAAATCAAGTAATTGCTCTGGGTACATACGAGCCTCTTTCATACGTTCATCCAATAGAAATTTTTGCCATTGTGGAATTCATTAGATAAAAATTGTTCTTCTATTGCTTTCCATTCTTTGATAGGAATGAGTACAGCTGTAGCATTCCCACTATTATCATGAAGGTACTGGATATGGGTTTTGTCAAGAAGCATATTCTTTACCGCTTTTAATGTGCAATATAAATATAAATTATTGGTCTCATATTTCATCACAACTTTCTACAGTTGCCTAAGGTATTAACTGCAGCATCTCTGATTTTATTTGTCCTTTTTCCCAAACAGAGATAAATGCACATATCTGCCTGGTTTTTCACGCAAATTCACCAAAAGTAAATCTAGATCTCTCGAAGTATTTTTGAGATACACATACAGCGAATCGTTCTTGGCAAGCTGTCCCAAAGTGCCTTGTCCGTTATTTATTCCTGAAAGCAAAGTGTTTAATTCAGCTATTGTTTTATTAGCAGTCGCCACAGTAGATGCAAGTTGCATTTTATTGAGCGAATCGGCTATTGAGTTTGTTTTCTCAAGCAATGGTTTCAATTGCTTTTCAGTTTGCACCAGCGAAGCGGTAAGGGTTTTCAAATTTCCAGTAGTGGCCAATATGTTGTTGGCATTGCTTTCCATCATTCTATTAAGTACTACAGAGGTTCGCTCTAAGTTTTTGAGCGTAGCTGAAATGGCAGCTACATTGTCTTTATCAAGCAATGTATTGATTTGATTCATAGAGAGTTGCAGGCTTTTCATTACTGGATCTAGGCTTTCTGAAATCTTTGTAGTAAGTCCCTTTTCCACCTCTCCTTTTATGAAACTCTGTTCTGCTACAGGTTTGGTTATTTCACCAAGGTAAAGCAAAATTGTTTGGTCGCCTAATAAGCCACTGCTAGCTATTATGGCTTTAGAAGAATCGCCTAAATCTATTTTTTTATCTACATCAAATGCCACTTGTAGTGTGTGGTTTTCATCTGGTAATATTTTTATTTCACTTACCCTGCCTACTGCCAACCCATTGAGCATTACGGCATTAGAAACTTTCAAGCCGGCCACATCGGGATAGGTAGAAAAGTATCTTCTGGTAGATCGCAGTAAATCTATACCTTTCAGAAAATTAAATCCGGTATAGAGCATAGTGCCAGCCGCAGCCACAAATACGGCTACTTTTACTTCTTTGGTGATTTTCAAAATAGGTTGGAGTAAATAATTATACGAATGGTGGTGGGGTTAAATTTAATATTAATTGGCTTCAAAGCTTGTTTTGTATTTTTTCACAGCCCTCACTATGGTGGTCGCTACTTCGTCTTGGTTTATTTCATCTTTCAGAAATTTTTCTTCTTCATCATTAGTTAGATAGCCTATTTCAATAAGCGAACTTGGCATGGTTGTTTTCCAAAGTACCAAAAACCCTGCCTGTTTTACACCACGGCTGTTTCTGCCCAATTCATCTTTAAAGTTTTCTTCTACATAGGAAGCAAATTTTATGCTTTGCGATAAATAGGCACTTTGATAATTGGCAAGTAAAATATGTGCCATGGGCGAGGTAGGATCGTAGCCACTGTATTTTTCTAAATAGTCTTCCTCTTTTAAGATTACCGAGTTCTCTCGTTTGGCTACATCCAAATTGCCTTCTGAAGTGTGCAAACCCATTGTGTAGGTTTCAGAACCCGCAATATGAGGGGCTTTGGCAGAGTTGCAATGGACTGAAATAAACAAGTCGGCATTGTTGCGGTTGGCAATTGCGGCTCGCTCTTGAAGCTCGATAAATACATCAGAATCGCGGGTGTAGATGATTTTCACATCTTTCATTTGTTCTTTCAGTTTATCACCAATTTTCAATGCCACAGCCAAGGCGATATGTGCCTCTTTCGATTTTTTGCCATGGCAACCTATATCTTTGCCTCCATGCCCAGCATCAATTACTATTTTTTTTACCCTGTATAGCCTTTTATTCACCGTATGGGCAGATAACGCAATAAATATGGTTGTGAGAAAAATTATAATTCCTAATTGCTTCATAATGGTTAGAATTTAGGTGCGAAACCATAAATTTGTACAAATTTCTAAATTTTTATTCAATTCTGAAAAGCCTGCACTTTTATTTGAAACGCATTCTTGTTTTATTTTTTGTTGTTGCAGCTTATTTTGCTATGCAAGCCCAGGCGCCCAAACTTTCCATTCCAACAGCAAAACCCCTTTCAAGTGTTGCTGGAGTGAATATTGCCGTTAAAGATACGTCAATTGCTTTGAAAACAGACACATCTGCCGCAGATAGCACCAAAAAACCTCAACGCGACATTGAAACTACCATCAATTATTCGGCCGAAGACTCCATAATTATTGATGCCCAAACCAAACAGGCCTTTCTCTATCGAGATGCCAAAGTGGAATATGGGAAAATGAACATGACCGCCCACAATATTGATATGGATTACAACACCAATATCGTAAATGCATCTTTTGGCAAAGATTCACTGGAAAATAAAATAGGGGTACCCATATTTAAAGAAGGAAGCGATGCCTACGAAGCAGGCGGCATCAAATACAATTACAAAACAAAGCGAGGGCTGGTGAAGGCCATTGTTACAAAACAAAACGATGGGGTAATCAGGGGGCGTGTGGTGAAAAAAGAGCCAAACAACACCATGTATGTAGATGGGGCATCGTACACCACTTGCGATTTGCGTGAACCACACTTTTGCATAAAAATGATGCAGATAAAGGTGATACCTAAGAAAAAAATTGTGACGAGGGCTTTTAATATGCAGATTGATGATATTCCAACGCCTATTGCATTTCCTTTTGGCGTGTTCCCAATTCCCAAACGCAGAGGTACTGGTTTGATATTTCCCAGCTACGGTGAGTCGCAAAGTCAGGGGTTTTTCTTGTCAAATCTTGGTTTTTACTGGGCTGTAAATGATTATATCGGATTTAAAATCCTCACCAACCAGTTTTCGATAGGCGGCATTGGCAATGGAAACTATTCTGCCGACCTAGACTACAAAAGTCGCTACAGCTTTCAGGGAAAATTCAATGCTAGCTATTCAAATACCAAAACGGCTCCCGATGATCCTATAAATTCTACTAAGACTGAACTTATATGGGTGCGATGGAATCACAGTACACTTAGCAAGGGTACAGGCAGATTTTCAGCTTCAGTAAATGCTGGTTCTCAGAAATTTAACAGGGTAAACACCTTAAATGTGGCGGCCAGAACAGCTCCTGCTTTTCAATCGGCTATCAGTTACAGCAATACCATAAAGAAAACTCCATTTAGCTATGCTATTTCTGCCAATCAAAATCAAAATATTTCTACCGGAGAAATGAATTTTGTGTTGCCACAGGCTTCATTGAATATGAACAGAATATACCCTTTGAAAAATGTGCCATTTATTAATAAAGCAGATTGGGTAAAGAAGCTCAACTTTGCTTACAGCTCTTCTTTTGCCAACAGGGTATCGAATTTGGTTAGAAATACATCTGCTCAAAGCCTTGGCTATAGGTTAAATAATGCTGATTTGATTGCATTAGATTCTACATCGCCCAATTATGCAAGCGATACTGCTCGTATAAATCGTTTTTACAAAACAGATACCTTAAGTGTATCGCAGTTTTTTAACAAGTTTGATAAGAATTCAAAATGGACTGTCACTCACAATATTCCTATAAGCACCACTTTTAAGCTTTTCAAATATTTTAATTTTACCCCAAGTGCCAATGTTTCTACCACTTGGTATAATGCTGGCTATGATTACAGCTATGATAAAAACAATAAAAATATAATTGTAGATACCAATTACAGTTTTCAAAATGGAAAGTTGGCAGCCAAATATTCAGGCAGCGGTGGAATGAGTGTGACCTCACGGATTTATGGCACATTCTACATCAAAAAATTTGGCATTGAGGCCATTAGGCATGTGATGATTCCTACCATTGGCTATAGCTATTCCCCTGTTTTCAAAAATTATTATGAAAGAATAGATACTGGAGGCACCGGGCAGCCTGTTTATCTTGATAGGTTTACTGGGTTGAAAGCTGCTGATCCTTCTAGTCTGAAAGATTCCGAAACCATAAATTTCAGCTTGGGGAACACCTTTGAAGCCAAAGTGATAGATAAAAAAGACACCTCTAAAACCGAAAAGAAATTTAAGAAGCAGATGCTGATTGATAATTTGAGCATTTCAAATAGCTATAATTTACGAGCCGATTCGTTCAACCTGGGCAATTTTTCGATCTCAGCTCGTACCAAACTTTTCGGATTGTTTGATATAAACTTTAGCACCCAATTCGACCCTTATTTTTATGAAAGTTTGGGCAAGGATCCGAATTCCTATTATCAAAAATTTAAAAAGACAAAGTTCTTGGCTTGGAACGAAACCAATAATGCGGAAGCCAAAACCGTGAATTTCAATTGGCAAAAAGACCAAGGCTTGGGGCGGTTGGTAAATATGAATTTGGCCATAAGCACAAGATTTGCAGCCAAAAAAGGAGGTGCAAATAAAATAATGCCTTATGTGAATGGCACCGATTATCAGTTTTATTACAATCCACTCGCTCCTGCTTATGTAGATTTCGATTTGCCATGGACTCTCAACATAAGCTACATAATGACTTATAGCAAATACAGCACTGTGCCTTCGCCCAATGCCATTTTCACAGATAAATCACTGTATTCCAATAAAATATCATTCAGTGGCGATTTTACCCCCACTCCCAAGTGGAAAATCGGCTATACGGCAGGGTACGATTTCAACCCAACGGTGGGCAGAGATAATATTTCAAACACAGTATTGAATGTTTCTCGCGATTTGCATTGCTGGTATGCTACATTTAGCACTGGACTTTACCCAGCTACTTATCAATACTATTTATTTACGATTGGCATCAAATCGCCTTCGCTTTCAGATGTGAAAATACCAAGAAGGAGTACTCCTATTACTAATTTTTAACTAATCGAAAAACAAATCGGCAGCAATTTTATCGGCAAAAAACCGTCCTTCTATTGTCAATTTCAGTTGATTGTTCTCTACAACTGTAAGTCCTTTGTTTGTATAACTTTCTACTGTTTTGTGGAAAGAATCGAAGTTTAAGGAATGCAAAGCAAATAATTTGGCAAGATTTACACCCCAAATTGCCCTTAAGCCGGTAAGCAACAGCTCATTGGCTTTTTCAGACTCTGAAAGCAGCTCCAGCTCAAAAGGAATACTATTCTTTTGGATAGAACTAATATATTGGGCATTGTTTGCAATATTGGCTTGCCTCGATATGCCATTGTAAGAGTGTGCACTCGGGCCAATTCCCAAATATTTTTTATCGAGCCAATAGGCAGTATTGTGTTTTGAGAAATGACCTTCCTTTGCAAAATTTGATATTTCGTAATGAATAAAATGGTGAGCTGTAAGAGTCTCAATCAGCATCTGCATTTGAATGCTGCTAAATTCATTGCTTGCTTCATTGAGCTCACCGTTTTTCTGCCATTTGCCAAAGGCTGTTTGTGGCTCAATGGTGAGGTTATAAGCACTTATGTGTGGAATTGGGTATTTCAAAATGGTAGCCAAATCGTGCTGCCAATTCAAATGCGTATCTGACGGTATGCCATATATCAAATCGGCCGTGATATTTTCAAAGCCTGATTCAAAGCAAAGCTCCAATGCTCTTGTTGCTTCCTCTCCATTGTGAGCCCTATTCATCCATTTTAAGTAATCTGTATTAAAACTTTGAATACCAACACTTAATCGATTGATTCTTAAGTTTTTATACTCAGAAAGTTTTGTTATTGAAATATCATCTGGGTTGGCTTCGAGGGTAATTTCAACATCATCCGCCAACTGAAAACTTTTGTAGACTTGATTTAAAATGGTAGCTAACTCGGCTTCAGAAAGCAAAGAAGGTGTGCCGCCCCCAAAGTAAATTGTATCTACTATTTCGCCTTGCAAATATTTTTGTTGCATGGCTATTTCGCTGGCAAGGGCATTTACAAGATCTGATTTGGCATTGAGATTTGTAGAAAAATGAAAATCGCAATAATGGCAGGCCTGTTTACAAAAAGGAACATGAATGTATATACCTGCCATGTAATGAATTTGTGTGCTAATTTAAACCTGATTTTCTAAGTTTGCTGTGTGAAGAAATTTATATTAATAATCTTTACTTTAGGTTGTATATCATCGAATGCTCAGGTAAAAATATACACTGCAGATAGCGGCTTATATTCTATTGAAAATCTGGCACGCTATTTTGTGGGCAGGGGTGTGGTAATTACCAACATCACGTTTGCAGGAAAGATTGCTGCTTTTGGGCAATTTGACGATAAAGGTGGTTCGGTTGGGTTAAAAAAAGGCATTATACTCACCACAGGCAAAGCCATTGAAGCCCAAGGACCAAACGATAATGCTACTAAATCTACGCTCTGGAATCAATATTCTGATGATGATTTAAATGTGCTGGCATCTCCCAACATTACCAATATAGACGCTGCCATCTTAGCATTTGATTTTATTCCTCTTGCTGATACCCTTAAATTTCGGTTGGTGTACGGCTCAGAGCAGTATAATTTTACTAATAACACAAGCGTTGTAAATCCACTGGGTATCTTTTTGCAATCTGAAACTGATTTGACTAAAAGAAATATAGCCAAATTTTCAGGACAAGCTGGGTCTACTATTATCAACCTTCAAACTATCAAGCCTGGTGGGGAGACAAATTGGGGTCAGAACCCTACTTTGCCTGGGGTAAATATGGATTTCTTTGTTGCCAATACGGCTTACAATACCAATATTCAATACAATGGCTACACCATACCGATAAACATAAAAGAACCTGTAGATAAATGCAAAAAATACCATATTAAAATAGCTATAGCAAATAGCCAATTTACTACGGAAGACTCGGGTGTGTTGCTTGAGCAAGCTGAATTTGGCAATGCAGGCATTGCTTCTAGTGTTTCTATTTCCGATAGTGATACAATTTTTCTCTGCAAGGGCGGTGCACCACCCGTTTTAACTGTAAATGGTGCTTCCGCCCTTGATTTTCAATGGTATCGTAACGACACGTTGGTTGCCAATACGTCTACTTCTTTAACTCCTTCAACTTCAGGTGAATATAAAGTGATGGCTACCGTTTCGGGCAGTTGTATGTGGCAAGATTCTGTGCATATGAAAATAGGCAAGAAATTTCCCGTAATGTTAAATGCAAACCCAAGTTTGGTATGTAAAAATCAGTTGGTAACACTTACAGGAATTTTTCCAAGTTCTGTCTCTGGTTCGAATATTCAATGGAGCTCTGATCCCATCCTTTCATTCGTAGAAAACAGTTTGATTCAGCCAGTTTCAGTAACAGGTGCTTCCAACAAATTTAGGTTTTCAGTGCAAAGTAAAGGAGGTTGCATACAATCAGACACTGTAACCGTGACTCGCAATTCGACATTTTTTACTCTAAACCCAACTCCAAACGATACAATATGCCTCAACTCATTAATAACTTTGAAAGCAAACCAAGAGGGAATAATAGCTAGATCTAGCTCCGAAATAGACACGTTTTCACTTGTGTGGAAAAATGCGGCCCGAATTGTTGTGTCAACCCAACCCGAATTTACCATAACACCCAAATTTTCAGATATTTATCAGGTAAATTTAACTAGCAACAATGGCTGTACAGATTCTGCCCAAGTACGCATAAATGTCGATTCTGTATCATTTATTCGCCTAATTG
The DNA here is from genome assembly GCA_964565665.1 of uncultured Bifidobacteriaceae bacterium. GTDB lineage: Bacteria > Bacteroidota > Bacteroidia > Cytophagales > UBA9547 > CAZMFZ01. The sequence goes on from CAZMFZ010000006.1 coordinate 39,305, forward strand.
ATAAAAGTATTTGCCCTAACCAACCGATTGTTTTATCTACCTCAGGGATAAATATTAAAAGCTACAGTTGGCGGCAAATTGGTAGGCCTGGCACTATTTCGGGAGCCAATTCTATTACAGTTTCACCTACAACCACTACGGGGTATGAAATAAAAGTATCGGGTAATAATAATTGTACTGCCAATTCTACAAGCACGGTAACTATTAGCCCACTACCTGTGTATCAAAAATCGAACGATACAACAGTTTGTAAAGGCAGCAGTGTAAATATTTTTGTAACTAATACCGATAGTTTGGTTTGGAAAGGTATAGGCGAGACTTCCACCACCTTTATTTACAATTCAACTGCCGCTAAAACCTTTTCGTTTACAACTTACTCAGCTGGCAAATGTGTAAAATCGGACAGCATTTCTGTGCGGCTTTTCTCAGATTTTGTAAATACAATTGTGGGTGCAAATACGCTCTGCCTTGGCAAAAGTTTGACTTTGAAAGCCTTAGGAGCTAGCCAAAACTTGTGGGTAAATACCAATGCTGCTAGTGCCCAAATTGAAATATCACCCACGCAAAACACCGCTTTTACTTTCATTGGCAGCAACACAGCTAAGTGTAGAGACACTACCATTATTCCCATAATAGTAAAACGAGTGCAACTCAGCGACCCGCCATACATTATGGCTAGCCAAGGTGGGGTTATATGCCCTGAGAAAAGATTAATTGACACTTTATATGCCCCTCAACGCCAAGGCTTTACCTACCAATGGCAGCTGGGTAATGTAAGCATAGTTAGCAGTTTTATTTCGGTAAATAAGGCAGGAAAATATAAGCTCACTATCGTAGATGGCAATGGCTGCAAAGTTTCAGACAGTATTTCTATAACCATAAAATGCAAAGCCGATACCATTATTCCTAAAGATACCGTTCCAATTGAATTTCATATTCCTAATGTTTTCACACCCAATGGCGATGGCATTAATGAATATTTTGAAATATCGCTTTTAGACTCAAACTCAAAAATTGAGATTTTCAATAGATGGGGGACTTCCGTTTATCAATCTACAAACTATGACAACAAATGGGATGCCGATGGCATGCCTGATGGACTATATTATTTTTATCTTGAAACAAACAAAAAGAGCTTTCGGGGCTGGTTGCAGATTGTGAGGTGAGGAAAATTGAAGGAGTAAATTTATAGCAAAATAGAAATTAGGATGAATGTTTTACCCAATTATGAAAATGCGATTGTTGATCTTGAAAAACTATCAGGTTATTGTTTAAATTTATTTCATGAGCGAGGAAAAGACAAAGCTTTTTATTTCAAAAAGTATTTGGCATAAATGAATATCATGCTGAAATATTAAAAGGACCTATACTAGATAACTTAGAAAAATTTCTGGCTATTCTCAAAAATGAAACTGAGTATGGGAAAAAGTATGGAGTATTAATGAAAATTAGTATTTTTGGTAAACAAGGTACTATTCAAACTGGATGGAAAATTGAAAAGGGTAAAAATTTTCCAAGATTTACAAGCTCAATATTTTGCTCTTGTTGCACTACAAAAGGGAATATGTCTAATAAAACCCTTTTTAAGGGAATGTATTTAGACTTGAAAATAATGTGGCTTTAAAACGAAATCTGATATTGAATGATATAGCTGCCGTACCTTCCGGTTTCAACAACGGCTGTGTTGGTAGCATTCTCCTGAAAAAAGGGTCTATTTTGGTAGTCGAACGATATTTTGGCATTATGCCCTTTGATAAGCCAATTGATACCTAAATTGTACACTATAGCTGCAGAAGCTAATGCTTGCAACTTGCTATACTGTAGACTTACATAAGGCATCAAAGTGCCAAATTCTTCACCAAACAAGTCTTTTCTAAATTTATAACCCGCTTGGGCATACACCATATTGCCTGTTCCATACATGGGAAAAGAATTTCCACCTCCACTATTATAACCTTTTACTGTGCTATTGGCATCAGCAGGATTCATCACATTAAACATCCGCACATAATTATCGCCATAGTAGGCATTGAAATATCCTGCATATAGTGATATGGCATCGCCTTTGGTTTTATTTATGGGAGCATCATAGAAAATATCTGCTGCAAACAACTGCATGGCTTGATAGGAAGCTCCGCCACCTTTGGTACTTTTAATAGCACTTGCAGAATCTTTGAAAAGTGTCATCGCATTGGGCTGATACACAAATCCTGCTCCAACACTTAGTATTTTTTTCGATCCGTGATAAGTGCCTTGGTTGTAAGGCACTAGAAAATCCTCCTTATCAAAAAACTGATACACAAAATACCCCTGCACTTGCGGTGAAGGATCGCGCGTAGAATAAGTGGCAATATTGGTATTGCTACCATTGATGGTGGTTGCTCCTACATTATTGATTGCAGCCTGGCTACCTGGAATATTTATACTGTTGGCATTATTCACTATAAAAGGCTTGCTCAATACCACCCTGTAATGCAACCTGCCAATAGTACCGTGGGCATAAATGCTGTATTTGCGTACAAATTGATCGTTTTGATCGTTGGCATATTGTTGAAAAATAGGCGCATCTGTACTCATAATGTTTGCCACAGCAGGTTCGGAAAAACGCCCGTATCCAGACCAACCTGTCAAGCCCATTCCTAAGTTGAGCATTCCATTTACTTTGCCAGGCTTGATGGCATATTCTACAACTGCATCATGCACGAAGAAACCAAATTTTCTTTCACTCAAATAGGTAATACTATTTTGGCCAAGTTGTGTATAGAAGAAAATGCGATCAGTAATTTTGCCAAACAATTGCAAACGATACCTGCGAAGCCCAATATCGAAAGTGGCATCTTTCATACTGGTTTCCTGTTTATTTACGGTAGTGCCAGGGTTGTTTTCATTGTATCTCGTCCACAATTGCCCTAGAAAAGTAACACGTATGTAATGGCTTCCTGATTCGTTGAGGTTGTATTGAATATTATTTTTCAAATTCAGATGTCTTTTCTTTTTTATCTGGAGGATTGAATCTTCCGAGGAGGTACTTATATAAGTTGGTGGTTTTATTTCAATCTGTGCCGATAAAAACCAAGGGAATGCACAAAAAAGGCAAAGTGATAAAAAGAACACGATTTTTTTCATGCTTAAAGTAGAATATGTATATGATTGGTTATTTGATGATGACTTTTAATGGTTATGTAAAAAAGCCATATAGATGAAATAAATTTCGATTTGTGAAGACAAACCGAGGTTAACGCTTAGCAAATGAATAGATGAAAATGATACATTGAGACAAGCACTTTTCCATTTCATTTTACCATAGTAAACTCAGGTGTTGAAATAATGATAATACCACCCGTTTCATTTATCAGTGGCATTACCAGCGTTTTTAAATTCTCTACGATAGATTCGTCAATCAATGAAAGCACATACATATTATTTGATAATAGCACCCCATCTGGCCCCATTTCGTTGGTTGGCCCCATGCTTTTGGCAATATCGATGGCTGAATATCCCTTTACACCAACCAATTCAAACTTATTTAACAATCGATTGATGTATGACTTGTCAATTATTATTTCTAGCTTTTTCATATTTTTAATAGTTCCAAACCCAAAAGGGAGTAACGTTTAAATTGTGATACCATCCAAAAGCTTAAGCGTAAAGCTAATGGCCTTTTCAATATAAAATTTCTTTTAATTTTTGAATTTCGCCCAACAAATTAGACTGTGTAATGGCATTTCTTCAAAATCAATTCTAATTATTTTAATAACCCTCTGCAAATCAATTCAAGAAATGTGAAATTATGCTATAATATACAGGAATCCCTATCGCTATATTAAATGGAAAGGTGACTGCCAAAGCCATAGGAAGCAGCAAACTCATATTCGCCTGCGGTACAGCCATACGCATAGCAGCTGGCACAGCTATATAAGAAGCACTGGCACAAAGAATGGTAAATAACAGGGCATCGCCTACACTCAAACCCAAGCCATAAGCTATCAGAATGCCAAGCGTGGCATTTACAAGAGGAACAATAAGGGCAAAGCCTATCAAAAACAAGCCAGATTTGGCCAATGCAGACATTCTGCCTCCGGCTACCAAGCCCATATCTAACAAGTACAAGGCCAACATGCCTTTGAAAATATCTTTTACAAAGCCGTGCAGTTCTTTTTCACCGTTTTCACCTGCCAAATACCCAATAATTACACTTCCTACCAACAATACTATCGAACCATTAAAAAAGGCTTCTCTTAACACCGCACCCATACCGCTTCCATGCGATTTCTCTTCCAAAAGCCCACCCGTAGGCGCCTCTTGCTTCACAAATTTTCTAATCATTATTAAGCCCACCACAATAGCCGGGGACTCCATTATGGCCATACCTGCCACCATATATCCACCTGCTTTCACATCTTGGCTGGTGAGAAATGCCTGTGCCGTGGCAAATGTAACTGCACTTACCGAGCCATAAGTAGCCGCTATTGCTCCGGCATTGTAAATATCTAGTTTTACCCTAAGTACAAAAAAAGCAACTATCGGCACAATAATCGCCATTACGATACAAGCCCCCATTATTAAAAGTATTTGAGTGGTAAACCCACTGTGATACAACTCTTCACCCCCTTTAATACCAATATCAAAAAGTAGATACAGCGAAAAATATTTGGCTATGGCAGGTGGAATTTCCAAATCAGACTTTACCCACACTGCTACCAAACCTAGTACAAAGAAAAGTACCGGTGCTGTTAAAAGATTGCTTAATACGGCATCAAAATTCATAATAGAGTATTGGTTTCGAATAATAATTTTAAACTTAGTTGATAGATTCAGGGGTACAAAAATTATCCCATTAAAATGCTATTAAAATTGAGAAATCATGCTTTTATTGGGTTAGGCTGATATGGAATCTAATGGTTTAATCCAATGTCATTAACTTGAGATATTCCCTCTCCATTTATTGCCGTTGGTTTAAACCAACGGCAATAAATGGAGGCGTACCCATACGAATTAATCCTTAAGTTAATCACATTGCGGTTAACTTCTTTTTCTAATTAATTCTAATACACCATTAATAAATGTTAAGGGGTGTGGCGGATTGCCTGGCACGAACAAATCTATCGCATATTTATTTAAAAACGCTCTATTTAAAGCTTTACTTCCTTCAAATATTCCTCCCGAAATAGCATCGGTGCCCACCAAGATAATGATTTTGGGATTAGGCACTGCATCGTAACACATTTGAAGGGCTTTTGCCATGTTTTCAGTGATAGGCCCTGTAATCACAACGCCATCGGCATGGCGAGGTGAGGCTACAAATTCAATACCCCATCTGCCCATATCAAAATTTACATTGTTTGTAGCATTCAATTCCCACTCAGCACTATTATCTCCGCCTGCGGAAATTTGCCTTAACTTCAATGAATTGCCGAAATATTGGTTGATTTCTTTTCTGACTGTATTTGCATCAAGTTTGATAGGTTCGATTTGTCCCGAACGGATTATTAATTTTTCTCGAACGTTTGTAGCCGTTTTATAATCGTTGGTAAATCTGATTTTATCGTTGCCTAAGGCTCGGCTGCACTCGTTGCAAAATACACATTTGCCTAAATCGATAGAAAAAGGATTGGGATTAATGGCAGCTGTAGGGCAAAGTGCAGCTACTAATTTGGCTTCATCGCCACTAATTGTGTCGCTGATTATAGGCCTGCCATTGGTAAATGTATCGGGCAAATTCACTGAAGTTACATCAGGGATATACTGCCTGCCAGCGTGAAGCCATATTTTAAGTGTGTCAATCATTTTAATGCGTAGTGTTTAATTCGCGTAATGAAAATAGACATTTGGGCTTCAGATGTTCATTTCTTCCTCCTGCAATGTTGTTTCTCTCTGCCTTTACCTCTATTTGTGTCTTCAAAATCGAAACTTTCTCTACAGTCTTTACTCTTATGTCTGTATTCATTTATTTAACCATCACAAATCAAATCCACAATAGCTCAAATTAAAGCTTTTATTGCAAATCGGGAAGTCTGAAATTTCATTGTCGCGCAATACCAAGCCCAAGGCTAGCCAATTGTGGAAAGATGGATCTTTTATTTTATAATGAGCCAATTCTCCCTTTTCATCAGTAATAGCGCAATGCACAATCTCGCCTCTCCAACCTTCTGTCATGGAAATTACAAAATGATTGGGTTTCAATTTTTTTTCATAGAAATCGGCACGCGATTCCGTTGGCTCTTCTTCTGTTCTTCTCAATTGAGCCAAAAGTATTCTTAAGTATTCCAAAGAATGTTGTATCTCCATATTTCGCAACATTCCTCGGGCAAATACATCGCCTGATGTCATTAGCACAGGTTGGTATTTTTGTTCCAAATAATAACCAAATGGGTGTGTATTGCGAATGTCGCGGGGCAATCCAGTCGTTCTAGCAGCCATCCCTACCGCACCTATCAGTTCGGCTTGCGTTCGGCTGAGTTCACCAGTTTTCTCAAATCGATTCAAAACGCTTGGCAATTCAAACGTCTTTTCCGCCATTTCCATGTATTTGGCCTCAAATTCTTCTAGCATTTTAATGAGCCTTTCTTGCAAAGCTGGGGTGAATGAATAAGGATTGTAGCCCGTGCGAATCAAACCTTTAGCAAAGCGATTGCCACACCACCATTGGAAATAATTAATAAGTGGTGTACGCAATGCACCAAATACCGAACTGCCCAATTGGTAAGCCACATCAAGACAAAAAGCACTCAAATCGCCTACATGAATGGCCATACGTTCCAACTCAAGAGCCAAAGTGCGTATCATATTGAGCCTAGCATTGGGTTCGAAACCAAGTAAACTTTCCATCGCACCCACAAAAGCCAAGGAATGCCCCACGGCAGTATCACCAGCAATTGATTCGGAAAGTACCGTTCGCTGAATCAAATGCTTTTTTGATAGAAATAATTTCTCAATACCTCGGTGCTGATATCCAAGTTGAATTTCCAGATGCATCACCATTTCGCCATTGCACAAAAACCTGAAATGACCTGGCTCAATTACTCCGGCATGAATAGGCCCTACACCTACTTCATGTATTTCATCGCCTTGCAATCTTAAAAACGGATAGTTTCTAAGCGTTTTTGATTTGTCGGCTCGGTCGAAAGCTAGGCGAGCGGGTTTGTCCCAAGGATGATTTAAAAACTGAATACCGTAATTTTCGCTTATTTCTCTTTCAAAAATATGGAATGCAAATACCTCTTTTGAAATCGCATCAATAGCTAGGGCATGATTAAAATCAGACAATTCATGAGAGAAAACATGAATAGTTGCATCTTTATCTTCGGCTATACAGCATATAAATTTTAAAAAAGTGCTGGTTTGGTAAGCATAATAATTGGCAATATGGTTTTCGCGATTAGCACACAAATTTACTGCAATGGCATAAAAAGCCGCGTAATCGAAAATGGGAATTTCCGAAATCGGAACAGGCTGATGGTTTTTTATTTGGAGTGTGTTCACTGTCGTTTTGGTTTTTAAAAAAGTCTTTTAAGCGCTAAATTCAATACTTACTGAATTTAGATTAAAGGAATAATTTATATCTTTATAACCTGATTTTAAAAACATAAGTGTCAAAGTATGTACAGAGAAATTATAGTCCCTACTCAAAGCGATTTTACTATTCATTTACCTGCAACATTGATAGGGAAAAATGTAGAGGTAATTGCATTTGAAATCAATGGTATTGAGAATGAGCCGTTGAATAATTCGCAATATTTTAACAACGAAAAACTCATTGCTCTCTTTAATAAATACGAGGTTGATATGGCTGATTTTAAATTTGATAGAAAAGAAGCTACTAATTTTAGAGGTTACGCAGCCTAAAATATTTTTAGATACAAATATTCTATTGTGTGTGCATGATAGTAAAAACTTAGTAAAGAAAAATAAAGCCCTAGAAATAATTGGCCAAAATAATTTTGTTTTTTGAACCCATATTTTAAAAGAATATGCCAATGTATGCCTATATAAATTCAAATTACCGAAAAAATATGTAGCAGAGATTATCAACGAATTTATAGCATCAAAATCTATTTTTTCACTCGAGCCTAAGCATTTTTCTTTTTCTTCAACATTGATAAACAGATATGATTTTTCCTTTTTTGATGCTTTAGTTGTAGCAACAGCCCTTGAGGCAGAATGCAACATTTTATATTCCGAAGATAGGCAACATGGACAAATTATTGAAGGAAAGTTAGTAATTATCAATCCATTTGAGGAATAAAAAGCCTCGTAATCGAAAATGGGAATTTCCGAAATCGGAACAGACTGGTTATTTTTTGTTTGGAGTGTATTCATATGTTAAAATCCCAACCCTTCCCAAAGGAGGCTAGCGTGCACCAATCTTTTTTAGTGAATAATAAATTCTCCTTTTGCTATTTTGGCAAATGCTTCACCGCATCGCGTACAAACTGCACCAAGCCTTCATTGGGAAATATGCCCATCCACAACACAAAACCTATCATAATAAATTGACTAATACTTTCCCAAGGATGAATAACATCGTAGGTGGCTAATTTGCCGGGAAAAGGGGCAAAAAGCAACCGCAACATGGCATTGATAAACGAGGCAAATATGAAAGTGAGGCAAATTAAAAGGAAGCCGCCTACTAGCCAGTGATACATGCCAAACAAGGCCATAAAAGTATATAGTTCCGTAAGGAACATGCCAGAAGGGGGTATGGCAATAATGCACAAAAAGCCTAAGAACATCACCGTACCTCCAGCAGGATTGATTTTGAAATAGCCACCGATATTGTCAATATTTTTATTCAAATATATTCTGAAAACTTGCCCCACTTGCAGGAAAAGGCTCGATTTGGCAAAAGAATGAAAAACCAAATGGAAAATGGAAGCAAAATGACCCATGCTCCCCGCACCCAAAGCAATCAGTGCTAAACCAGCATGTTCCACGCTCGAATAAGCGAGGATGCGTTTGATATTTCGCACTTTGATTAAATACACCGCAGCGAAAAATATAGACACGGTGCCAATGATAATGAGGATTTTATCTGTCCAGATGCGAGTAGAGGTTACCGATAATATTTCATAAAATCGGAAAATAGCAATAAAGCCCACGTTCATCAAGCCCCCGGAAAACAATGCACCTACGGGTGACGGGGCTTTGTCTTTGGCGTCAATATCTACGGAAAATAAAGGTGCAACACCCATTTTCACACTAAAGCCGACTACAGCAAACAAAAAACCGACTTTGAGCCAAAGCGGATTCATAAAGGGGGCTTTGGCAACCAAAGCAGTAACTGACAGATCTAAATGCTTAGTTTCCTGTACGGCAATGCCTAAAAACAAAATACCTATATAGGCCAAAGCCAAGCCGATAGAGCAAACGAAAAAGTATTTCCAAGCTGCTTCCAGTGAAGATTTGTCTCTGTCGTGGTATATCATTACGGCCGATACCAAGGTAGTACCTTCAATAAACGCCCACATCATGCCCAAATGGTTGGAAATCATGGCTCCCGTCATGCACATAATAAAAAAGGTGATAGAGGCATTGTGGTAAGCCATTTGCGAGTCAGAATCTTTCCTTTCTACAGAATAAATGGCTGAATGCGATACTGAAGGAATAGCAATAATGGCTAGCACCGCTAAGAAAATTACTCCTATTCTATCTATCCTAAAATAAATATCTTGGAAAACATCTAGTTGTGAATAACAGAAATAAGTGAAAACGATTTGCATTAAAAGAAAAGGCACAAAAAGCAGGAAATTGCCCAATGTTTTCTTTATCAACACTTGTGAAATGCAGACCACTAATCCAAACCCAAAATATAGAAGTATATAAGTCATGCTTAATCCTTGAGTTCTGTCAGGCTTTTGATTTCCAAATCGTGAAATATATTCTGCACTCGTGTTAAAAAAATACCCAATAAGAAGGTGGTAGTGAAAATATCAAACAAAATGCCCAAGTTTACTACGATAGGCATTTCGTTTCCCATCGCGAGCGAAAGCAGGAAAAGCCCATTTTCCAACACCAAATACCCCACAATCAACGTGATGATTTTTCGCCTACGGGTAAGCATTAATATTCCAGTAAATACAGCTGAAATTGAAGCCGTGAAATAGGTGATTTTCAAGGTGTTCTCACTCAATCGATAAGCATTGCCAATTTGAAAATTACCATTGTGCAAAGCATAGCCCAAATAAAGTGAAAGAATGAATATAAGTCCAATCTTAAATAATGCGTAGAAATTCGTTTCGTTTGGCTCACGTTCATAAGTCAAATTATTTTTTTTTATGAGATAGTTAATATACACAGGCACTACAATGCCTTTGAAAATGATGGTTTCTATAAGTATAAAAACCAAATTCAGGTAATTTTCCTCCCTCAAGCCGTGCAATTCTTTAAATGCAATGGCAAACAACAACACGCCTTGCAGTGCCAAAGCTTGAGCATACGTTCTCAATCTTCCTGCGGCTAGCAAGTAGATAAGTGTCATTGAAAATATGATTATCAGTACGTTGGTCATATTAATAAGTATTTAGGAATGCGTAATTAGGAATGGGGATTTTGATTGCCAATAATCAATACACATTAATAATTACACATTCATCATATTTTGTTCATCATCAACAGTACTCCGAAGAATACCATTATTGCCAAAACAGTGAGTGTAAATATAAAATTCGGGTTTTTCTTCATCCTTTCCCTTGCTCTGAACGATTCGAGTAAACCTACAGTAATTGCCAAGCCAAATTGAATGCCGGCAAAAATGGCTATTTGTAGCCATATACTCATTTGCGATTCTATAAATAAATTTACAATCAACATGCCGAACATTACAAATTTGAGCGATGAAGCATACAATAGTATTCCCAAATCGAAACCGCTATTGTCTAGTATCATTACTTCGTGTACCATTGTGAGTTCTAAGTGGGTATTGGGGTCGTCAATGGGTAAGCGGCTATTTTCAATCATCATAATTTGGATAATAATATAGGCTGCAAGCAAAATCAGGAAAATAGTGGTGGCGTTATTAAAATTAATAAAATCGAAAAATATCTGGTAAAAGGAAGTTTTGCCCGTGAACATGGCAAACGAGCCTATCAAAATGAAAAAAGCAGGCTCTACCAACATCGAATACAAAGCTTCGCGATTGGCACCCATACCTTCGAATGGACTTCCAGTATCAAGGGCAGAAATAATCATGAAAAATTTGCCCAACGCTAAAATATAAGCAAAGAATACAAAATCGCCATCGAATGAAATTACAGCCTGTTGGTTGTGAAATGGCACTACCAAAATAGCAGTAACAATGCTTGTAAAATAGATGCTTGGGGCAATTTTAAATACAATGCTAGTGGTATGGCCATATATCGTTTCTTTTTTTAGCGTTCGCAAAATATCTCTAATAGGCTGCAGAATATTTGCTCCTTTTCTGCCACTTGCAATGCTCTTGGTTAGGTTTAATATGCCTACAAAAAATAAACTGGCTATGAATATCAATACTATGCCCAGCATTATAAAATATCTATAAAAGTGATAATGAATAGAAATACCAAGAACACAAACGCGTAAAGCACATAGGTTTGCGTATTGCCTGATTGTACAATCGCAAACCGTTTAATAAATTTATTAAGCTGCCAAAGCGGTCGAGATATAAAAGTATATTCCAAAATGTCTTTTGAGGAACTGTGAAACTCTCTTGTTTTGGGGAAAATTTCCGTTTCGGTAAACTTCTTAAATCTGAATTTTAATCTTAATAGCGGATATGCCAATTTCCCAAAACTCTCTGAATATGAAGAAGCTGTGTATTGTACTTTGCTGTCGGCTGCCAAATAGCCACAACCCCAAGTGGGCCCATAACTTTCTCCATTTTTACGGGTAAAAAAAGTGCGAATACCGTAGATAACTGTGGCAAGCGAAATAAATATAATGGTGAGCAACGACAAATTTTGAAGCGGTAAAATATTGCTGATGGGAATACTGATAGTAAAGGGAATAAAAATATTTACAATTGGTGTTATAAAAATCAATAAATAAGTGGCTACAACCGAAATGCCAAGCATCAAGAATACAATCATAAATTGCGGCACAAGCATCCAATTATCGGCTTCCTGAGGCTGATGTTTAAGTTCTTTTCTAGCATTGCCAAGAAATACTATCCCAAATACTTTTGTAAAACAGAAAATGGCAAGCCCTCCAATCAATGCCAAACCAAGCAGAGCCAGCAGCAATAGCACATCTACCGACACATTGCCTTTATTGAATTCGCCCATTATGCCATCGTAAATTAGAAATTCGGATACAAATCCGTTGAAAGGTGGCAATCCACATATCGCAATTGCCCCAATCAGAAACAACAATCCAGAAATAGGCATGTATTTTATCAAGCCTCCAAGCGAATCAATATGCTTTGTGTGTGTTTGCTGATATACCGTTCCGGCTCCGAAAAATAAAAGGGGTTTGAATAAAGCATGATTTAAAATATGCAAAATAGCTCCGGCAAAGCCTAGAAAGCCAAGACTATAATTTTGAACTCCCAAACCTAACATTCCAAGCCCAATGCCCATGCCAATAATGCCGATATTTTCAATGCTGCTAAATGCCAATGTCTTCTTAATATCACTTTGCACTATGGCATTGATAATGCCGTAAAGCCCTGTAATAAAGCTGATTACCAATACAAATATGCCAATTTCATAGTATGAACTTTGCAAGCAAGATACTACTCTCAATATGCCATAGATTCCCATTTTTATCATTACTCCCGACATTACGGCCGAAACGGGTGCGGGTGCAGCAGGGTGTGCATGTGGCAGCCAAGTGTGCAATGGTACGAACCCTGCTTTCATTCCAAACCCAACAAAAAATACAATAAACAAAGGCCAATTGTTGGTAGTGGTAAAATATTCCCGCAGTGCATGAAAGCTCATTTCCCCTGTTTCACCCATTAGCATAAATGAGCCTAACATAATGAATATCAAGCAGATGTGCATTTGAACTAAATAATTTAGCCCAGCTTTTAATACTTCTTCTTTCTCACTCTCGAAAATTACCAACAGAAATGAAGCCAACGACATTATTTCCCACAGAATCATAAAAGGCACGAAGTGCTGAATAATCACTAGCAGCAACATCGCAATATGAAGCATATTAAACGCCATGAAATGGATATTCAAAGCAATCGGTTCTTTGTAGCTTTTCATGTAGCCTTGGGCATATATCGATGCCAATAGCACTACCATATTTATTAGCAAAATGAAAAATGCCGATAAACTATCGGCACTCAATTCAATATTACCCAATAAAGGCAATTCGGCAAGTGTGTAGTGAATGGTGCCGTAATTGAAAACTGAAATGGCAAATGCTCCAGAAACAATAGCAAGTAATATTGCAATTAGCAAGCTAAAATTAGCCTTGAATTTTGTGGGAATAAAAATTACCGCAGGAATAAAAATGGCAATGACAAACAAAGCACCGAGGCTCATACGGTTTCATTTTATAGAAATCAAAATTAAACCCAACTGAAAAGAACGGTATTAAAATGTAATTAAATGTATGAAGAACACAGAGTATACAGTGTTTTAT
>CAZMFZ010000007.1:0-1868 GCA_964565665.1 uncultured Bifidobacteriaceae bacterium
AATAAAAGCACTCTTGGGGCAGAAAAGTATTTGGTTTATAAATGTCACCAGCACCCAAATATCCATTATAACAAGTATAATAATTTGGACAAGCTTCAAACTGCCAATAATTTGTTCCTGTAGCTGGACCAGAAGTATAAGTTTTTTGAACTGGTCTGTAACAATAAAATAATTTTATATCAGGTGCTATTTTACAATCAGGTTCAGATAAGCCAATAGGTTGTCCATCTTGAAAACAATATTGTTTTATCTCTCCGAATTCTAATTGGCTAGCACATCGTTTAGCATCGGTTCTTAGGCAAGAACTAATTATAATTTCTGAAAAAATTAGATAGATTGCAAATACAATTTTTTTGTACCTCATTGATGTATTTTTTAAAGTTTTATCCCAATCCCAAATTTCAAATACAATGACTGTAGAAAAATATCTGAGAACTGGTTTACAATAATTTGAGGCATTACTATCACAAAACTGACCCTCAAAATAGTACCCTATTGTTAACTATTTTTCAATAAAGTATAAATATTTATTACAATCATATACCCATTTTTCTGTTATTTATAATACCAAATAGATATTCCTTGAATATTACAATACCAAATAGCCATAATGCAACATAAAAGTATGAATATCGCAATTGTCGGATTTTCGTTTTTTTGGCTTTGGGGTATTACTTCAGAAACATTGAAGCTGTTTCGACCAATAGATTAAAAGTTTACAAGTTTCGGGAAGTTTAAAATTTATAAATTGCTAGCCAAATAAAGGCTAGGTAGCCAGTAACAATTACAGATTTGAACATCATTGATATACAGCAAGTTAGCAAGCAGTATGGCACACATCAGGTGCTAGACTCTATTTCGATTTCAATTCCAGCACAGCGTATTTTTGGTCTGTTGGGGCCAAATGGAGCGGGCAAAACTTCACTTATTCGCATCATTACAGGCATTACTGCAGCAGATAGTGGCAAAGTATTATTCAAAGGTGAGAAATTTAGCGAAAAACACATAAGCCAAATTGGGTATCTGCCAGAAGAACGTGGGTTATACAAAAAAATGAAAGTAGGAGACCAATTGCTTTATTTGGCTCGGTTGAAAGGGCTTACCAAAGCTCAAGCCAAAGAAAATATGCACACTTGGATTGAGAAATTTAACATGGGAGATTGGCTGCAAAAACCGATTGAGAGCCTATCGAAAGGGATGCAACAAAAGGTTCAATTTGTGGCTACCATTATTCACAATCCAAGTTTGATTATTCTTGACGAGCCATTTACGGGTTTCGATCCCATCAACGCTAATTTGTTGAAAGATGAAATATTAGATTTGAGAGCCAAAGGTGCTACCATCATTTTCTCTACCCACCGTATGGAAAGTGTAGAAGAATTGTGTAGCGATATTGCCATGATAAACCAAGCCAAAATAGTGCTGGAAGGCAGTACCAAAAACTTGCGTTCGATTGCGAAAACAACTGAATACCAGTTAATTACTTCATCAAAAATAGAAAGTGACGAGCTTCTATTCTCAATTTTAGATGAGAAATTTCACGAAGAACTATGGCACTACCAATTGAAATTGCACAGCATTTCGCCCAATAATTTCATTGCCAAATTGGCCGCAAATACGAGTATTTATTTGTTTGCGGCTAAAGTGCCCTCTATGAACGATTTATTCATCAAAGCACTTCAACTTTAATTTTGAATTTGTTTAAAATGGCTGAATGATTTAAATATTAACAAAATGAGATTCATAATTCATAATTCATAATTCATAATTCATAATTCATAATTTAAAAAATTGGCCTCGATTCAAAAAATATACCTTATTGCCAAGCGCGAGTTTCTGGAAAAAGTGCGGAAACGAACCTTCATTAT
>CAZMFZ010000007.1:1878-4795 GCA_964565665.1 uncultured Bifidobacteriaceae bacterium
TTTAGGTCCTGTATTCTTTGCTATATTAATGATAGTGCCTATTTGGATTGCAGGGCTAAACCATAGCGGCAACAAACGCATAGCTGTGATAGACGAAAACACTGAATTGCAACTTCAATTGCCAGAGAGCGAAAAGGCATCGTTCTTATATTTGCATACAGGGCTTGAAGCCGCTAAAAAATTGGTAAAAGCAGGTGACTATGATGGACTTTTGTACATTCCTGCGCAAAATATAGATGCTCCAGCTCATATTACTTTTTTTGCAGAAGGAAATATGAGCCTCGATTTGCAGCACGATTTGGAGTGGAAACTCAATTCAGAATTTGAAAAACTAAAATTGGAAAGGGCAGGAATTGACCCAGAACTGCTTGAAAAAATCAAAACTAAAGTTGCCATTAGCACTGTAAACCTGACAAGCGAAGGCGGAGAAGAAAAGAAAAATAATTCTGCCTCTGCAGGTGCGGGGCTTGGTGGTGCAATACTTATTTACCTATTTATTTTTATGTATGGCATTCAGGTGATGCGGGGGGTAATTGAAGAAAAAACAAATCGGATTGTCGAAGTAATTATCACTTCTGTGAAACCAGTAGAACTGATGGCGGGCAAAATATCTGGCATCGCTTGTGTAGCTCTCACCCAATTTACACTCTGGATTTTACTTAGTTTTACCATTACTTCTGTTGTTTCTTCTAAGTATCAGGTAAACCGATTTGCGGACGAAAACCTCACAGAAACCCTCGCCAAAACAAAATTAAATCAGATTGACCAAGCTGTAGAAATGAATAAAATAGTGTCGGCAATAGATAGCCTAAATATTCCTTATTTGCTTGGCGTATTTGCTTTTTATTTTTTAGGAGGCTATTTGCTTTATGCTGCTCTCTTTGCCGCCATTGGCAGTGCTGTAGATAACGAGACTGATACTCAGCAATTTATGTTGCCAGTAACTATTCCTCTCGTGTTAGCTTTTATTTTCGCTCAAACGATTATCCGTTCACCCGATGGTCCACTCGCTTTTTGGCTTTCTATCATTCCATTTACCTCACCCATAATCATGATGGTTCGTCTACCGTTTGGCGTAAGTTGGTACGAACTTGCACTTTCAATGGTGTTGCTAGTGGCTACCATAGCTTTATTCTCATGGCTTGCAGCACGAATTTACAGAATAGGCATATTGATGTATGGTAAAAAACCTAGTTTTAAAGAAATAGGGAAATGGATGTTTTACTGAAATTTTGATAGCAGGAAATTCACTCTTAAGTTAATTTTTAACCCCAATCACCGTCATATTTTCAATGCGTTGCCTATTATCAATTTCAAATTTAGAACCCTTGTAAGTGCCACTGTAAAAAATAGTTTTTACTTCATACCCTGCCATTTCCACAATGGTTTTTATTGATTTTCGGGTGAAATGAAAAGTGTGATCAATCAATTTTAAAGTAGGTCCAAAAGCCTGTGTATCGGGCAATCGCAATACTAACAAACCTTCTTTATTTGTTAATTCAAATCCTTTTTTCAGAAATTCCAAAGGATTCATGGTATGCTCAATCACATTATCGGCAAAAACTAAGTCGAAACCTTGGTTATTTGTAGAAACAAAACTTTCGAAAAAACCAGTATCAATTTTTAAACCTTTGGCGATGGCCAAGTCTGCAGAAGTTCTTTCCAATTCATTGCCTTCAACTGATTTCCAGCCTCTGCGCAAAGCTTCCAATAGAAATTCGCCCGATCCGCAGCCGATTTCTAAAAGACTTTCTTTGTTGGAAATATGGATGTCGCGTTCTATGTCGTCCCAATTTTTGGTGGCTTTCTCGGTGCGTCTAAGCCCGTCTATTTCCAAAGTAGGGTAGCCAAATTGCTCTGAGAGAGGACTTGAATAAAATAGCTTGGTATAAAGAATTTCGTAGAAAAGTGGTTCGGGACGAGGATTTACCCACCACAAATCAGAGACTGAGTCATAGTCTATCGTCCACTCATTAGCATTGACTTCAATTTTGCCTAAAAATTGATGGGGGTGGCTACCATTTATTGGATTTGGAACAGCTTCCAATTTGAGGTTTGAAGGAATGAGTGGTAACGCTAAATGTAAGAGGGTGGGAAGCAAAATAAAAATATAGTTCTGTGAATTAATTATCAAGTATTCAGCAATGTTATCAAAATATATCTGAACAAACGAGGAGTGAAGTAATCAATTACTTGGCTCTCCAATGCACAGCTCCTATTTTTTGAGGATTAAAGATTTCAAGATTGAGTTCATTATTGGCTTTTACTTCTGCATAATGTTCCTTTTTTATTAGCTTTCCATTCACATATATTTCTACTCTTTCTTCTACCCAAGCATTTTCCACTTTGGCGTGTTCTAAGTAATGTACATCTTCCAATTCATTGTCTTCTTCTGAAAAATTAATATCCCGTACCACATACAATTCCTCTTGATCAATCCAAAATTGGGGCGATTTTTCATCCAATTTATCTTTTGCCCCCACCACGTATGCAGGCTTACCATGAAATACATCTTCTCTAAATTTAGAGAGATCATACCCATGCTTTTTACATTCTTCTATCGCTTTATCAACCGTCATAAAATAAATATCACCAGTCAATAAGCCAACATCCATAATGCAAGGCTTTTGGCTTACAATTTTACCATCTTTAAACAAATACATGATGTCATTGGCTACTATATATCCCTCTTTATGTGGTGTAGGGCCAATGTCATTTCTAAATTTTCCTGGATAATGAAATGCCTCAAACGACATGGAATGGGTTATTTTGCCCGTGGCATCAATATCTTGGTTGAGCTGGATAAATGTGATATTGGCATTGAATTTAGTATGATACTTTTTGTGCATTTTACTTACCAGATCTTCGGCATTAAGGGCTTTTTGAGCAAAAGAACTTATAAAAAGTATTGTACAAA
>CAZMFZ010000007.1:4805-49403 GCA_964565665.1 uncultured Bifidobacteriaceae bacterium
TGCTTTTATTAAGTTAAAATGATGACAATTAGAAATTATAAACTTTGACTATTACGTACAAAACTTGAATTGTTATTTTACAATGTTGAAAAATTAATAGCTTTCACTATCGTTTGGAAAATCTTCTAACTTCACATCTTTCACATAATTGCGAACGGCATGGGTAATAGATTCACCCAAATTGGCATATTTTCTTAAAAAACGTGGTTGAAACTGATTTGTAATACCCAGCATATCGTGTGTCACCAACACTTGACCATCTACATCTGGTCCAGCACCTATGCCAATGATTGGAATTTTCAAAGCAGAAGCCACTTTTTTGCCCAAAGAAGAGGGTATTTTCTCTAACACAATGGCAAAACAACCCAAATCTTGCAATAACAAAGCATCGTCAAGCAGTTTGTCCGACTCTACTTTACCGGTAGCACGTACATTGTAAGTCCCATACTTATAAATTGATTGTGGCATCAAGCCCAAATGCCCCATTACAGGCACTCCCGCACTCAATATTCTTGTAATTGATTCTTTAATTTCTGCTCCGCCTTCCATTTTCACGGCATGCCCTCCCGATTCTTTCATTATTCTAATAGCTGACCGCAATGCCTCGGAGGAATTTCCTTGATACGAACCAAAGGGAATATCTACCACCACCAAACAGCGCTGCACGGCTCTCACTACAGAAGAGGCATGAGAAATCATTTGATCGAGCGTGATGGGCAAAGTAGTGTTATGTCCATGTATTACGTTCGAAGCCGAATCGCCCACCAACAGCACATCTACACCAGCTGAATCAAGCAAAGTGGCCGTCCAATGGTCGTAAGCTGTGAGCATTGTGATTTTTTCCCCACGGTTTTTCATCTCCTGAATCTGGTGCGTGGTTATCTTTTTTATGTCTGAAATTGGGTAATCCATGGAGCTAATTTGAGCTTGTAAATTTTAGATTTTTAATTGATATTAAGCCAATTCTATTGATAAATTTTTGTTATTTTGCAATGGGTAAAAGCGTTATTCTATGGCAATCGATTATGAAGAGTTATCTAGAGAAATGAAGAAAGAAGCTCTTTCTACAGATAAAATATATGTACATAGGCGAGGTAAAAAATGGATAGTTCGCAGAAAAGGATCACACAGAGCGAAAGGAATATTTAATGATAGGTATTCCGCTGTAGATTTGGCAAAGACTTTTTTGAGTAATCCTGAAATTAATTTTATCATAATATTGGGAAACAACTTTGAATTAGACCACATGATAGAGAAGAAACCAAATGCATAATGCTATTTTTATTAATTGCCCATTTGATACTGAGTACAGACCTTTACTGAATGCATTACTTTTCACCTCTACCTATGCAGGATTAATACCTAAAATATCTGAAACTAAAGATTCTGGTATAGAAAGAATTAGCGTTATCAAAACCTTGGTAGCAGAATCGCATTTCAGCATTCATGATATTTCAAGAATTCAATTCACAAATAATATTTTACCAAGATTCAATATGCCATTTGAACTTGGTTTAGATATTGGTTGCAAAACTTTTGGTAATGAAAATCAGCAAGCTAAGAAAATCTTAATTCTTGAAAAAGAGCAATATCAATACCAAAAATTTCTTTCTGATATTTCGGGAAATGATATTCAAGCACATGAAAATAATGAAGACATAATTATCCGAAAAGTGAGGAATTGGCTTGTGAGTAATGATTTTAGACTCGAAAGTACTAATGAATTATTGGAGAAATATGAAGAATTTAAAATTAGTTTTAAAATTAAAACAGATAAGTATTCACCTGAAGATATTGATGAAATGCCAAAATCTGAATTCATAAAATTTTGCAAAGACTGGTGTTATACTCAAAAAACAATTAATCCAAAATGAATAAAAAAGTAATTCTCGTAATCCTCGATGGTTGGGGCATAGCCAAAGACCCTTCTCGTTCGGCTATTGACAAGGCAAACACGCCTTTCATCAATTCTCTATATAAAAAATATCCGCATAGCACGCTCGTCACTTACGGCTTAGAAGTTGGCCTGCCTGAAGGGCAAATGGGCAATTCGGAAGTGGGCCACATGAATATTGGGGCTGGTAGAGTGGTGTACCAAGATTTTACAAGAATTAACCTCGCAATTGAGAAAAATACATTAGAAACGGAGAAAACGCTCCTTGAAGCCATAGAATATGCCAAAAAATCTGATAAAAAAGTGCATTTATTAGGCTTAATATCTGACGGAGGCGTACATTCTCATATCGACCATGTAAAAGCATTTACCACTATTTTCAAAAAACATGAAGTACAAAATGTATTCATTCATGCATTTACCGATGGCAGAGATACTGACCCCAAATCAGGCCTTGGTTTCTTAAAAGCGCTAGATATTCACGCAAAAAAAACAGGGGCTAAGATCGCAACCATCATTGGCAGATACTATGCCATGGATAGGGATAACCGTTGGGAACGCGTAAAATTGGCCTATGATTTGATGGTAAAAGGAATGGGCGCCAATTTTCTTGATGTAGCCATAGCTATTGAAGGTTCTTACAAAAATGATATTACAGATGAGTTTATTAAACCAATTGTATTGGATGACAAAGGCTTGATAGAGGAAGGTGATGTGGTGATCTCGTTCAACTACCGCACCGACCGAGGGCGTGAAATTAGTTTGGCGTTGAATCAAAGAGATTTCCTTGAGCAAGAGATGAAAGCTTTGCCATTGTATTATGTAACTATGACCAACTACGACAACACCTTTAAAGATGTAAAGGTGATATTCGACAAAGACAATTTGAACAATACCCTTGGCGAAGTAGTGGCGAAAGCTGGCAAAATGCAAATCAGAATTGCCGAAACAGAGAAGTATCCGCATGTAACTTTCTTTTTCTCTGGAGGTAGAGAAAAGGAATTTGACGGTGAAAAACGCTTGCTTTGCCCATCACCCAAAGTAGCCACTTACGATTTGCAGCCCGAAATGAGCGCTTATGAAATTACAGATGCCATAGTGCCCGAATTAAATAAAGGAGAAGCAGATTTGATAATTTTGAATTTTGCCAATGCAGATATGGTAGGGCATACGGGTTCTGTACCTGCTGCCATCAAAGCCTGCGAGGCGGTTGATAAATGCAACGAAGCTGTGGTAACTGCGGCTTTGGCAAACGGCTACACGGCCATAGTGATAGCCGATCATGGTAATTCCGACTATATGATAAACGATGATGGTTCGCCCAATACAGCCCACACTACCAATCTTGTACCGTGCATACTGGTAGATAATGACTTTAAAGGCTCGATTAAAGACGGGAAGTTAGGCGACTTGGCTCCTACTATTTTAAAGATGATGGGAATTGAAGCGCCAAAAGATATGACTGGTAACAGCTTGGTCTAAAAGCTGATCATACAATTTCCCCAACAAAAAAGGTGAATTCTCATGAAGAGATTCACCTTTTTTTTATACCTATAATATCTGAATTGGAGATTTCAAAATTCGACAATTCTCCTAATTCAATTTAATAGATGCTATTTTTTGATATAGTCTTCGGTATGTTCTGCATTGCTTTTGTAAATGCTATCCAAATCATCTTCTTTGGCATCTAACTCATAATGTTTTTCCTTCTCAATATTCACATTCACAATGGTAGGTGGTGGGGTACTGTTCACATACCAAACAGTATTGTTTTGATACACATACATTTGCCTCCAATTATCCCAATAAAAATTGTATGCAGGAAAATACACCCACCTTCTATGGTAATTTCGATTGTGAGCCCACATTGGTCTGAAGTTTCGGATTCTATTGGGGCGATATTGGCTTCTGCCATAATTGCCGAAATGGCGGTGAACAACAACCTTATTGTGGTGAACTCCTCTATTATGATTTCGATGGTTGCCTCTCTTTTCTTTTTGTGAATAGGAATTTACCACTGATAGTAGAAACACTAAAGTTGCGAATGCGATTGATTTTACTATATTTTTCATGTTTGTGTTGAAAATGATATTAGAAAGGTTTCTTTTTAGTACAACCCGACTTGACAATTAAAGAATTGGGAATAAACTCCTAACGACTAAATATCACAATTAGCATGCCATTAGAATGTTGTTTTTGAATTCAGGATTCCAATTCCCTTTTTATTGGGGCTTGGGGTGTTGCAATGCAATGCTGTTTATGGGATTTTAAATTCCGAACAGCATTAGCCAGTCTACTGAAATAAATAAGAAATGCCAATTTGTCTATTGTGGCTATACAAGTTTCGCATATTCAATCAATTTGCCGTTTTTTGCAGCATGAATATTCCACTTCATTGCAAGGCATTTGCCGATTACGAGCTACTCGATTGTGGTAACCAATACAAACTCGAACGCTTTGGCGATTTCATACTTTCTCGACCAGAACCGCAAGCAATTTGGTCTGTGTCACAATCGGAAGAAGAATGGATGAATAAAGCCCATATTCATTTCGAGCGCGATAAAACTAGCCCCGAGAAAGGTTTATGGTCGAAAAAGAAGCCAATGCCCGATCAATGGAAAGTAAAATACCAATACAAAAAAATGAAACTTGTGTTTCGCCTAGGAACTACCTCGTTTAAGCATATTGGGCTTTTTCCTGAGCAAGCTGAAAACTGGAACTACATATACGATGCTATTTCAGAGCTGAAATGCAAGTCAAGTGATGTGAAGATACTTAATCTTTTTGCCTACACTGGTGGGGCTTCGTTGGCTGCAAAGGCCGCTGGAGCCGATGTGGTACATGTAGATTCGGTAAAGCAAGTGGTAACTTGGTCTAAGGAAAACATGGAATTGAGTGGGCTTGATGGCATTCGTTGGGTGGTAGAAGATGCCATGAAGTTTGTGAAACGTGAAGAAAAAAGAGGCAGCATTTACCAAGGTATTATTTTAGACCCACCTGCTTATGGGCGTGGGCCAGATGGTGAAAAATGGGTGATTGAAGATCATCTTGATGAAATGCTGGCTATTTGCAACCGATTGCTAAACAAAACAAATGGATTTCTGATTCTCAACTTTTATTCTATGGGGTACTCGCCAATAATAGCTCATACTTTGGTAAAAGCCAATTTTGGAGCAGAAGTAAATTTGGAATTTGGAGAAATGTATTTCGAAGATAAATTTCACAAACAAATGCCACTAGGCATTTATGTGAGGTTTAAAAGGTGAAAAATACTATTTTATTTTTATAACGAAATCTAATACTCAATTAAATCAAGTCAAAGATGTTTGTAACACCAATTTGCCTTTGCTTGATAAAGCCCTCTCCATATTTTACGCCAATAGAATGGCCGTATTCTAGCATTCTGGCTTCAATATAATCAAAATATTTGGGGTCAGAAATATAGGTAGCAACTTCGCTACTTTTGGGGTTGTAAAACTGACTTTTAAATGCCTTTATCGCTTGAATTTTTTTGTCGAAATACGGTGTGATATCTACTACAAAATCATGGGGCAATAATCGGTCTTGAATGTAATGATATACAAAACTTGGCCGCCAATGGGTTTGGAATTCTCCATTAAGTTTTGTTTCAATTTTTAATAATCCTGATAAAAAACAAGCATCTGAGCCTAATTTGGCAGCTTTTCCATGGTCTGGATGGCGATCATCAAGGGCATTGAGAAGCACAATTTTAGGTTGGTATTTCCTTATTATTTTTATGATTTCAATTTGATGTTCTTCGTTGTTTTCAAAAAATCCATCAGCAAAACGAAGATTTTCTCTCACATTTAGTTTCATGATTTCAGTAGATGTGGTTGCTTCTTCATCTCTGAGATCGGCAGACCCGCGCGAGCCTAATTCGCCCCTTGTAAAATCTACTATACCAACGGCATAGCCCTTGTCGATGTGGCTCATTAATGTACCTGCCACACTCAATTCGGCATCATCGGGGTGGGCTGCAAAAGCGAGAATATCTAATTGCATTACCTGGGGAATAAATGGAAAACCGTGTAGTAAGGGATAAAATTACTGAGTTATTTCTTTTTTAGGGAAATTGAATAGAAACGAAGTTGCCAATGGAACAAAAAAGAATGAAGCCGTTAAAATTGAGAATATCAAATCGGCCTCATGACCATTTACAATTTCAGCAAGCTCAGGGCTACCAAAATAATCGACCATTGATGAGCCAACAAGCTTTAACCCCAATATTCCAATTACCATAAAAGCCGTATTTTCAAGAAATGAATAGGTCTCCATTAATTTCACAAAACTTTGAGCCACAAATCGCATGGCGAGTATTCCCATAAAAACACCCACACATATTAAATAAACATTTTCGGTAATGGCAACTGCCGCAAAGATATTATCAATAGAAAATGCCAAATCCATTACTTCTACCAACACCACTGTACTCCAAAATATGCCCATTGAACCTTTTGTAATTTTGTAGAGCCAGTTTTCTCGTTTTTCAAACTTGCTTTCCTCTTCAGTGGAATTGTTTTTCTTAAAATGATTGTAAGTGATATACAGAAGATAAGCACCACCCAATGCTTTAAGCCACAATATTTTAACCAAATAAGTAGCAAATAATAAACACAACCCTCTAAAAATATACGCCCCTAAAATACCATATTTCAAAGCTTTGCCTCTTACTCTTTTAGGCAAATCCATTACCATGGTGGCTAATACTGCCGCATTATCTACCGAAAGCAAGCTTTCAATAATAAATAAATCGAAAATTATAAGTCCTGCACTTGCTGAGTCCGTGCCGAAAAGCTTTAAAAAAAGCTCATTCATTAATAGTGTATTTAAGGTGTTTTTTTTGCAAGATGCTATATTTCAGTTGCATTACCAACGAATTGATAAAAAAGGTAGTTGAAGCACTCATTATTTGAAAAAGTGTATAATTTTACGGGCAAAATATACAAATCGGGATGTAGCGCAGCCTGGTAGCGTACTCCCTTGGGGTGGGAGAGGTCGTGGGTTCAAATCCCGCCATTCCGACAAACTTAGTAAGGTTAATAGTTTTCTGAATGTCTGTTAAAATTTCACTCAGATCCACTACATTTTTAGGGACTTAATTTATATAAAATTAGTTCAAAATAAATATTGGCTATATACAGCAAATATTTCTACAAAGACTTTTTATCAGGTTGATTTTTAACAGTGTGCCATTATAATTCAATTTTGATTAAATTATAATGTTTCAGGGTATTTTAGGGCTTGAAAAAGGGAAGTATTTATTGTACTTCAACATATCTGAAATAACATTTTAAATATCAGTTTACATTTCTAAATTTGCATTCTTTAGAATTAGTCTAATTTGAAAACAGTAGCAAATCTTCGTACAGGTCAAAAAGGAATCATTACAGGATTTAATAATTCAAATCTTTCTGTAAAGTTTTTGGAGATGGGCTGCATACCCGGCAACGAAATAGAAGTGTGTTGCAAAGCACCGTTTGGCTCGCCCTTTTGTGTGCGAGTAAGTGGCTACCATTTGGCTTTGCGTAAAGAAGAAGCTGCTCAGATTTTTATTGACTAAATGAAATTGTCGAGTTGTTGGAATGGCAGAAGATAAACTTTTTAAAATTACGCTTATTGGCAATCCCAATAGTGGCAAAACTACACTTTTTAACCAACTTACAGGTCTAAATCAAAAAGTAGGAAATTTTCCGGGAGTAACCGTAGAGCGTAAGTCAGGCCTGTGCAAACTGCCTGACAATCAAATAGTTCAAATAATAGACCTACCTGGCACCTATAGCATATACCCAAAGTCGTACGATGAGGAAATAGTGTTTGATGTGCTTACCAACCCTGCCAGCACCGATTATCCCGATTTGATAGTAGTGGTAGTGGATGCCTCCAACTTGAAGCGTAATCTGCTTCTTTTTACCCAAATATTCGACTTGGGTTTGCCTGTAATTCTCTGCCTCAATATGATAGATGTAACAGAAAAAGCAGGCTTGAAAATTTTTCCTGAAAAGTTAAGCAATGTACTCGAAGGTTGTGAAGTACTTACGCTCAATGCCAGAAAAGGCGTAGGAATAGATGGGTTGAAAAATACCATAGCTTTGGCTACCAACAGACCAAAAGTTAAAAGAGCACTCAAGTTTATTACCGCAGAGTTTGCCCACCAACAAGTGTTTGAAGAAGTGTCTAATGAGTTGAATTGCAGCAGCTTATACATTGCCGAGCTTATTGCACACCAATACAAAACTATTAGATGGGTACCCGCTTTTCAGAAAATAAAGATTGCAGAAATATTAAAGCGAAATGGGTTTGAAAGTGTAAAAATTCAGACACAAGAAACCATACAACGCTACCAAAAAATCAACCAATTGTATGATGTTTCAGTAAATGCTGAGACTTACAATGCCAGACATAAAATTTCTGAGAAGCTTGATAGAATATTTACACACCGGATATTTGGCTATTTTTCACTTTTGGCTATTTTTTATCTGATTTTCCAAGCCATTTTTTCATGGGCTACACTGCCTATGGAGATGATAGACAACGGTATAGCTCAACTAAATTTATTTTTAAAACATGTATTGCCACCAGTAGTAATGGTAGATTTACTTACCGATGGAATAATATCTGGGCTTGGTGGCGTGCTGCTTTTCATTCCCCAAATTGCATTTTTATTTGCCTTCATAGCCATACTAGAAGAAACCGGCTATATGGCAAGAGTAATGTTTTTGATGGACAATTTGATGAAGCCTTTCGGGCTAAACGGTAAAAGTATTGTGCCGCTGTTTTCAGGGGCAGCCTGTGCGATTCCAGCTATTATGGCTACAAGAAACATTGGAAATTCAAAAGAGAGACTCATTACTATTTTTGTAACCCCACTCATAAGTTGTTCGGCTCGCATTCCCGTTTACACCATTATTATAGCTTTAATTATTCCTAATATCAATATTTTAGGATTTCTAAATTTACAAGGATTAACCATGATGCTCATGTATTTTCTAGGCTTTGGTATGGCTTTGCTCTCGGCCTTGCTTTTGAAAATATTGGTAAAAACAGGTGAAAAGAGCTTTTTCATTCTTGAAATGCCCGATTATAAAATGCCAAAATGGCGTAATGTATTACTTTCTGTAATGGAAAAAGTACAGGCATTTGTGTATGGTGCCGGAAAAGTAATCATTTCCATATCAGTGATATTGTGGTTTTTATCTTCTTATGGGCCGAAAGAAGCGATGCAAAATGCAGAGAAATCTGTAATTGGCAAATTTGAAACAGGGGAATTTACAGCATTGGAAGAGATGGACAATGAAATTGCAGCAGCTAAATTGGAAGCATCGTTTGCCGGGCATTTTGGCAAATTTATTGAGCCTGCTATTGCCCCGATAGGCTTCGATTGGAAAATCGGAATAGCTGTAATTACCTCATTTGCTGCCCGAGAAGTGTTTGTAGGTACTATTTCTACCATTTATTCTGTAGGCGAGGGTGCAGAAGTAGAATCGCTGAAAGCAAAGCTTCAAAAACAAACCGACCCCAAAACTGGCAAACCATTTTTTGATTTTGCAAGAGGAATGTCACTCTTGGTTTTTTATGCCTTTGCCTTGCAATGTATGAGTACTATTGCCGTAGTGAAAAAAGAAACCGGCCAATGGAAAATAGCCGTTTTACAATTCATCTATTTGGGAGTGTTGGCATATCTCTCTGCATTTGCTGTTTTCCAGCTTTTAAAGTGATTAAAATACCATTAAAGTCTTGCAAGGCTCATATTTAATGTGGATTTTTGCTTTTATTCGATTCCTTAGTAATTTCTGCTAAGAATTATAACAAAGCTTTTACATGGGCATTACGCTGTGTTTTTTATTGGTTAACTCATTTTTTATAGAAAACACCTCTTCTCAGTCGTTTATTATTACTGGAAACTATCAGGGAAAAAATCTATACGTACAAAATCCTTTTACATCGAATATGAAGGATTTTTGTACTGACGAAGTGTTTCTGAATGAGGTTAAAATCATGGATAACATCAAATCTAGTGCTTATGAAATTGATTTATCTGCACTTACCCCAAATGATTTGGTGAATATAAAAATTACACATAAAGACGATTGTAAACCCAAAATACTAAATTCTCAAGTTATAAGATCTACTAATAACTTTATTTTTGTCTCTTTTAATATTGATGAAAGTGAAATAAAGTGGACTACCAAAGGCGAGAAAAAGAACAATAGGGTATTTGTAGAGCAGTTTTTATACAACAATTGGATAGTGCTCAAAGAACTGCCAGCTAAAGGTTCGGCAACTAGCAATACATATTTTTATCCTACAAATCACAACTCGGGGTTGAATAAATACAGAATAAGGGTGCTGGAAAAAGATGGTAATTCATATTATTCAAAGACATTTGAGTATATGGCTACGCTTCCTGAGGTTACTTTTTTTCCCAAACGTGTTGCCAACAAAATATACTTATCAAGGGCTACTGATTATGAAATAGTAGATGGCTATGGCAATCCGCTATTGAAAGGCAAAGGCAAAGAAATCACTTGCGACAACCTTACAGAAGGTGTGTACTACCTCAATATTGACAACAAAACAGAGAAATTTTTAAAGAAGTGATGTAAATCCCTTTGCTCACTTTAGATTCCAAATCTATTTTTAACTTTTATACCTCTACAAATCAATTCTAATTTCAAACCCATCTCCATCTTCTAAAAAAGGATATTTTTGTCTGTACGAAGCCAAATGCTGTCCCGATAAAGTAGTTGTTTTTATTATTTCATCCGCCTGAGTCAAAATTATTGATTCATCTAAAGGATCAAAAATTGCAGAATTGCCATTATAAGAAAAACCTCTGCCATCTTTACCCACAATATTTACCCCGGCACAATAACTGGAATTCTCAATGGCTCTTGCTTTGATTAAAGTTTCCCAAGCTGCACTTCTTATGCTAGGCCAATTGGCTACGAAAATGAGCAAATCGTAATCAAAAATCCCGTTTAAAACTTTATTTCTACTCCAAATCGGGAATCGTAAATCGTAGCATATCATTGGGCATATTTTCCACCCTTTCCATAGTTTAATGATTTTACGATTGCCGTTTTGGTAAATCTCATGTTCTCCGGTAAGTGTAAAAAGATGTCGTTTATTATAAAAGTCGAAATTGCCGTTAGGTTCTACCCATAAGAGTCTGTTGAAGAAGTAGTCGCCATCTCTCACTATGTAGCTTCCCATTACTGTAGCCCCAGTTTGCGAAGCCATTTGTTTCATCCATTTGAAAGTGTGTCCATTTGGGTGTTCCGCCAACTGCGTGGCGTTCATCGTGAAGCCTGTAGTGAACATTTCCGGCAATATAATCAAATCGGTAGGCTGCCCGATTTCCCATATTTTCTCTTCAAACATCGATAGATTGGCTTTTATATCTTCCCAATATAAAGTTGATTGAATGAGTGTTATGATAAGGTCTTGCATATCTTATTATTAACTGATATAGTTAAAAGTTTATCGAATTCGAATTACCATCAGGCTGTAATCGTCAAGTATCACTTTGCTTTCGCAAAACATTTCGAGGCTGCGAATGAAATTTGACTTAATGTCTTCTATTTCAAATTTATGATTGGCTAGCAAAAAATCGGCTAATCGATCGTAGCCAAAGTCTTCACCTAAGGGATTTATAGCTTCTGCAATACCATCTGTATACAAGAAAATAATATCGTCTTTTAAGAGAGGCATTTCAACTATCTCAAAATCAACCGAATAAGGGTGATTCCGAATAATACCTAATCCTAATCCGCTTTGTTGAATAAATTCGGTTGTAAGTGAATCACCATGAAAATATAAGGTAGGGCAATGTCCGGCTCTACAGGTTGACATAATTTTTTTATCAAAATCAAGAACTAAAATGCTAAGCGTGATGAAACATGACTTCTCTAAACAAGCGGAAAGAGCGGCATTGGCGTGCTTCATAAAGGTGTCGGGTGGTAAATCGAGCAGCGCCAAACTGTGAAATACGCCTTTTAATTTGGCCATGTGAAAAGCCGCAGAAGTGCCTTTGCCCGATACATCGCCTATCACAATGGCGAATCGGGTTACCGAAAGGGAGATAAAATCATAATAATCGCCCCCGACTTCATCGGCCGATAGGGAAATGGCCGCCATCTCAAGGTGTTGATTATTAAGTAATTGGCTAGGTAAAAGCCCCATTTGCACACGTTTGGCAATTTCCTTATCTCGCATATATCGTGCTTGCGATACTGCTTGATTGATGAGCCTGAAATTGCTTATAGAATTGCTGGCTTGCGATACGTAGGTGTTCGCAATTTCAATCATCTCCTTTTCAAAACCTTGCTTGATTTCGGAAAACAAGTATAGGTTGCCCAATTTATCATTGTAACTATTAAGCGGGCATATCAACATAGAAAGGAAGCCCATATAGCCAATTTCACTAAATTGATTGAGTGTAGCTAAGTCATCTACCAAAAAATAATCTTCTCCTATATTAATATCATTTTTCAGATTGAAAGATTTGATTTCTAGGAACTTTTCTTTATCAAAATTTTGGAAAATAAGGCATTTGGGTTCTCCTTTTTCATCAAATATTTCTAAAGCGGCACCGGATGCCATTAATGTTGTAGTGCTGCTTTCAAGAAGCAAATCGTATACTTCATTTTCGGTTTTACCCAATTGAGCCGATTTGCTCAGTTTCTGGAAGTGCATTACCTCGCCAAATTTTTTTTCAAATACCGATGAAGTAGGCAAATTGAAAAGCAAAACCAATATTGAAAGTAGGCAGTAGCTGGCCACAAATATGAAAAGGGTGATGATGAGAATATTGTTGGTAAGGTCGGTTACTAGCTGATACTCAATAGAAAAATTGATGATATTCCAAGCCAATACTATGGTTAGAAATAGAATAAGGCATAGATATATAATGTCGTTCCATTTCTGTTTTACATTTAAGTAGGCTATCCATTTGAAATTAGCACAAAGTATAATTGCTAATAGTAAATATGGTAAAGCCAACAATTGAAATAAAATATCGGCATGCGAAAGATTTAAATAATTCAATACTGGACTGAGTAAAATTAGGTACTCAAAAAGCCGCCATAAAGTAAGTGCTTCTTTGGTTTTTTGGTATAGAATCATGCGTTTGAACACAAACAAGCAGCTAATTAGAAATATAAGCGTAGCAGCAATAATGCCTTGTTCTATAATAGAATCAATATCTTTGGCAGGCATTGGCCAAATTATATGGAGGTAAGTAGCTGAAAAGTTATGCCCTGTAAGTAGCAGCACGATTACAAAACTTGTAACGGAAAGTTTCCAAAACATATCGTTGAAGCTGCCACTTTCATTGCCCTCAAGCTCAATCTTATAAAAAAGCAATACAGAGAGTGTAAGCGTGGCTAAAAAAGTATTTTTGGTAAGCGATGCACCAATGGAAGACGCCTCTACAAAGGCATTGAAAAGCTCGGGGGAATCAATAATAGTGAGTCCTAGCCAGCTTAGTAAGCCTACCACAATGTAAATCCGTTCTATTTTTTTCTTTGCGGGCATAGAATAATTGCAAAAAAATTATCTGTTTTTAGCCAATGTCATTA
Organism: uncultured Bifidobacteriaceae bacterium; assembly: GCA_964565665.1. Lineage (GTDB taxonomy): Bacteria > Bacteroidota > Bacteroidia > Cytophagales > UBA9547 > CAZMFZ01. The sequence goes on from CAZMFZ010000007.1 coordinate 18,300, forward strand.
ACTTAAGATATTCCCTCTCCATTCATTGCCGTTGGTTTAAACCAATGGCAATGAATGGAGGCGTACCCAAATGAGTTAATGACATTGTGTTTTTAGCATAGATATTGTCAAAAACCTGCCAAATCATTGATGCTATATATTTCCGATATAGATAAAAAAGAAAGATAATTGCCATCGATGATTTCAAAATTTTTTCTTTGCTCTTCTGTAAGTGTATCCAATCCAACTACTTTGCTTAAAGTCACAAATAAAGCCCTCCCATTGCCCAAATTAACTAATAGAATATTTTTCGAAATAAAGTCAATTCCCTTAATAGTGAGTTTTTCTTCTAAAGTGGTTGTCATATTTGAATAGCTTTTACATTTTCTAAATACCTGGCTGATATTAGCAGCTTTCCCATCTATTTTTCTCTTGATTAATATCAAATATAGAACTTGTTTTTTAAGGTTTGAGCCAAACTTTTGTCTTAATATATAGAATTTAAACATTCTAAAACCCAACCCTTTGTTTGCACTTCAAAAATGCAGAAATTTGTAACTATATGGATAGCAGAAGGCAACTCAAATACGCAAAACTCATTCAAAAAGAACTGAGTGAAATTTTTCAGAAAGATAAAAAAAGTCTGTTTGGCAATGCATTTGTCACTATTACGAGTGTGGACGTAAGCCCCGATTTGGGGTTGGCAAAAGTGCATCTTAGTTTTATGTTGGTAGAAGATAAAAATGCAATACTTGCATTGACACAAGAAAATGCCAAAGTTTTTCGCCAAGCATTAGGTGCTAAAATTAGAAATGTAGCCAGAATAGTACCAGAGCTTGCTTTTTTTCTTGATGATAGTGCCGAATATGCCATCAAAATGGACAAGTTGATTTCCGATTTGAATATTCCCAAAGAAGAGAAATAATGGAGATGCCCATAAGAGCTTTTTACAAACATTAGCAATTAGGCATCTTATAATTCAGCTAAAATCAATCGTAAATACTATGAATACCTCATTTTTTATAGCCAAAAGGTATTTCCTCTCCAAAAAGAAAAGAAATTTCATCAACATCATCACCATTATGTCGGTAGTGGGAGTGATGTTGGGCTCTATGGCTCTGATAGTGGTATTGTCGGTTTTCAACGGGCTTGAAGATTTGATTCGTAGCATTTACGGCTCTTTCGATCCTCACTTGAAAATTACGGTAGTAGAAGGCAAATCTTTTGAATTGGATGCACAAAAGCTTGCTCAAATACAAAAACTCAATTATGTGCAATACTTAACTGAAGTAATTGAAGACAATGCCTTGGTAAAATATGCCGATAAACAAACCATTGTGAAAATGAAAGGCGTGTCAGAGACCTTCAACAAGCAATTTGGACTCAATAAATTTATAGTAGAAGGCAAATCTGGCTTTGACGACCATGGTATTCCCAGTGCTTTGGTGGGCAGGGGAGTGCAATACAAATTGGGAATTGATATGGAAAATCGCTTTTATCAATTGCAGTTTTGGTATCCCAAAAAATTGACTAAACTACAAACGAATCCGGAAAAGGCATTTAATTCTGCTAATTTATACCCTGGCGGCATATTTGCTTTAGAAAAACAATACGATGATTTTTACCTATTTGTATCGCTGAACTTTGCAAAAGAGCTCATGGACTATGGCAATAGAAGAACAGCATTAGAAATAAACCTCACCGATATTTCAAAATCGAGCAAAGTTAAAGATCAGATTGCTGCCATATTGGGCTCTACATTTGAGGTAAAGACTGCCGATGAACAACATTCGGGCATGTTGAGAGCCATAAAGATTGAAAAGCTTTTTGTATACATCACCTTCACTTTTATAATGGCAGTAAGTTCACTAAACATATTTTTTACACTTACTATGCTTGCCATTGAGAAAAAGAATGACATGAATATGCTCTATAATTTAGGTGCAAACACAAAATTGGTGAGGAATATATTTTTATATGAAGGGTTGATTATCGGCTCAATTGGAGCCGTATCAGGGTTGCTATTGGGAGGCATATTGTGCTTTTTGCAACAGCAGTATGGATTTGTATCTATGGGTACGGAAACCTCAATTGTAAACAGCTATCCGGTAAAAATGAATGTATTGGACTTTGTATGTACCGGATTGGTGATATTTAGTGTCACTACCTTAATAAGCCTGCAACCAGCCATGAAAGCAGCTAATACATGATATTTAATTTGGTGAATACCTTTGTTTTTTTATCCTTTACTCAAATAAATGTTTAAGAATAAAAGGCTTTTGCTCATCTATTCAATCGTGTTGATAGATGTAATTGCCGGTTCGGCAATATGGCCAGCATTTCCTGATTTTGTAAAGAGCTTGGAGAAGCCATAGATTTTGCTCGCTGCTGGCACATCTATTTTCCTTGGTATTCAGTTAGTTACCGCACCTTTGCTAGGCAAGCTGTCCGATAATATAGGCAGAAAACCTGTATTTATTATTTCTACCATTGGTACTTTCTTCTCCATTTTATTTTTATTGCCAGTAAGAGCGTGGTCGTATTTCGCCAACCGAACTGTCGATGGGCTTACCAATGGCGTGTATGCAGCCGTTCGCTCGGCTGCAACAGATATTTCTGATGAGAAGGACATTTTGCAAAATGTGGGTATAGAAGGTACTATCATTTCTGTGGGTTTTGTAATAGGCCCAATGCTCGCAGGTGTGCTTTTGAGCGTTACGAATGCTGGAGGGCAAGATGCCACCTTTTCACTCATCTGTTTGGGCTTGGCAGTGTCGGCTTTGAATGTGGTTTTGTGCTTTTTCTTTCAGGAAACACTAAAAAATAAAACTGCACTATCGAGGAAAGATATGGCGAAGGAGATGGCTATCGCTTTAAATATCACTCAATTGTGGAATAAAATAAAGCTGAAGGATATGGCTAGCCCTGGGTTATTAAAAGTAATCATTATTCAATTGTTTTTAACATTGAGTTTGGGATACTATCAATATTTCATCACTTACTTGAGCATTGGCTCTTTGCAGATGAGTGCTAAAGACATCTCTTATTTCTTTATTTACTTTGGCACGTTGAGTATATTCAGTTATTATTTTTTCTATACTTATGTGGTGAATAAAATTAATCATCAAAAGTTCATTGTCTGGATGGCACTTATTGGAATTGCTACTCATATTGCCTATGCAAATGTGGGTACTTCCCTTTTGGCTATCTACATCATAGTAACACTCGACACCATTACTATTTCACTATTGCCTGAAGTGCTTGACGGGCTGGTGGCTCAGTTTTCAAAAGTGGAATACCGAGGCGAATTGTTTGGTATTACACAAGCATTGAATGGAATAGCAAGTATTGTGACCACGGTAGTATTTGGAGTTATTTCTATTTGGTCGCTTGAGGTGCCGTTTTATTGGTTTGCAGTTTGCTTGATTCCTTTGGTGATATTGAAAATTAAGTAGCCCTGCCAAAAAGGAATAGATTATCTGTATTGCATCATCTTAATTTTTGATTATGCCTCCACAGTTGGAAATGCTTATAGCAACGTTTCGGATGACACTTCCACAGGTGGAAATGTTTATAGCAACGTTTCGTATGGCACTTCCACAGTTGGAAATGATTATAGTAACGTTTCGGATGGCACTTCCACAGTCGCAGATGTTTATAGTAACGTTTCGGATTACACATCCACAGTCGCAAATATTTATAGTAATGTTTCGTATGGCACTTCCACAGTCGCAACCGTTTATAGCAACGTTTCGGATGGCACTTCCACAGTTGGAAACGTTTAATTAATATTTTTTTTATATTTTTAGAATAAGAAGCCATTGTTCTTTTACTTGCCAACATTCTAATTTACCAAATCAGGTTCTTATTATTAAAGACTTACTTTAAAATAATCGTGCAAATGTAGTACTAGAATGATTTTGTATATATATTCGTTAAATTATCATTTAATTGCACCTTAAAATCTTTACTTCTATGCTTAAAAACTTTGCTGAGAATCCTTTTTTAAATTCTAAAATGAGCAATATTTACTTCTCTCAATTTATGAATTCGCATATTCAATTGCTCACTGCAGCCAATACTAAAAATCAGTATACGGCCATGATAACTGCCCTCAAACCCAAATACGATGCCTTTAAAGCTTGGGTAGATAAGCAAGATAAAAACATTACCAACCGCAAGGGCAAAACTCAATCGGTAGATAGTATCATTTCCGACTTCCAAAAATTCATAAAAAAGGAAGTATTGAAAGAAGTAAGCTATAAGTTTGCCGACACTGCCAAGGAAAAATTTACTAAATTCTTTCCTAACGGAATGACGGAGTACTCAAAAATGACCAAAGCAACAGCTGAAGTGTTATTTGATCGCATCGATAAGGCTTGCATAGCCCACAAAACTGAATTAATAGCTGGGTTAGATGCAAAGGCTACTGCTTTTAATACAACTTACTTGGCAGCCCGTGGTAGCCAACTTTCAGGAAAAGGAAGTGTAAAAGATGCAAGCAATGAAGGTGAGAATCTGAGAGCCGAGGCTGCTCTAGTAATGTTTATTAACTTGCTCGACCAGCTCAAGATATTTGCAAGCAAGCCCGAAGAAGCATTGCAGCTCTACGATAGTGCAGCAATCAATATAAATAAGAGGAAGAAAAAAGACGAGGGAAAGATATAGACGAAGCGGTTCGACACTTCAAAAGCCTTATTTCATATCTAAAAAGGCTGTGTACTCTTTCGTTTTGCGTGAAATAATGTCTTCGATATACTATATTTCATCCATTGTATCGTAGGTATAAAATGCTGCATGTTACTTTTCTTGTTGTCGTAGCGGGCATAATATTTACCGTATTTGGGGCTTTTGCATAGCTTTATAGGCCGAGTTGAAATGGTGTCGATGAAATCTCGGATATGCTGCACGTACTCAATTGCATCTTTTTTAAACCCAAAATACTGTTTGTAATAAAGTATGACTACCAACTCATTAAGCTCATATTCTAATTTATGTGAATATATTATTTTGCCCATAGCTCGTCAATATGTTTATTGACTCTAGCAAATAGCTCGTCACCAGTCAAGTTTGTAGGGTCATTTACTTTTTTATAGAATTCTTCACGCTCAATTTCCTCTTGGCTTTTGGCAATGAAGCCCAATTCTACCAAAGGTAGTTTTGCTTGTGGCTGTTTTTTTAGGTCGATAGTTATTTTAGCCACTATGCCTTTTCTATTAGTTTGGGTAGTTACGCCTGCAATTCGTGTCAGTGCGGTTTGATTTTAGTGTTTGATAAAAATTTCTATTTTCATAGTTCAAAACAAGTATTGTGGAATGCAAGCATCATACAATTTGACTATATTTCATCTGCTATTTTGGACTTATTATAAAGCTATACTCTTTCGTTTTGGGCGATATTATGTCTTCGATATAATATATTTCATCCATTGTATCGTATGTTATGAAATACTGCATGTTGCTTTTCTTATTATCGTAGCGGGCATAATATTTACCGTACTTGGGGCTTTTGCAAAGCTTTAAAGGCCGAGTTGGAATGGTATCTATGAAATCTCGTATATGCTGTACATATAATTTTGCATCTTCAATAAAGCCAAAATATTGTTTGTAATAAAGTATGTCTACTAACTCATTAAGTTCAAATTCTAATTTCTTAGAATATATTATTTTGCCCATAGGTCTTCAATATGTTTATTGACTCTTGCAAATAGCTCGTCCCCAGTCAAATTTGTAGGGTCATTTACTTTTTTATAAAATTCCTCTCGCTCAATTTCCTCTTTGCTTTTGGCAATGAGGCCTAAGTCTACCAAGGGTTGTTTTGCTTGCGGCTGTTTTTTCAGGTCGATAGTTATTTTAGTTACTATGCCTTTTCTATTGGTTTGGGTAGATACGCCTGCAATTCGTGTCATTGCGATTTAATTTTAGTGTTTGTCAAAAATATCTATTTTAGCACTTCCAAGCAAGTACCATTGGTATTTAAAAGTAAATGCTTCACCATGCTTTCGGGCACACGAAGTCTATTACTTCTCAGGTAATTATAGACCTAAGGCTTCTCTAATGTTAAATTTCTGTTACCAGCACTTCTCGTTTCGCAAATCTGAGTAGTTTTGTTTTATTCAATCTCATTTATGTATCGGTTTCTACTATTGGCATTCATTACCACTTCTCAATTTCTGATCGGCCAATCAAAAATTACAAGGCCCAAAAATGTAATTCTCTTCATAGGCGATGGATTTGGCATTGCCCCTAAAACTGCGGCTCGCATGGCAATGGGGCAGGGGACTGAAGGCAAAAGATATTACAACGATGCAGGTTTTCATGTATTGGAGCTGGATAAATTGAAGTTTACGGGCATGGCAACTACCCATTCTCTTAATTCTTGGACTACCGATTCCGCTCCCGGAGCTACGGTATACGCCACAGGTAAAAAGATTGATAATGAAGTAATTAGCTTTGATGTAACTACCAACCAACCCATCGAGACAATTCTCGAACAAGCAAAAAAGCAAGGCTATGCCGTTGGGTTAGTTACCACTACACGCATTACCCATGCCACTCCTGCTGCATTTGGCAGCCATATTTGGCACCGCGATTTGGAAGATTATATTGCGGCTCAATTGATTTCAAAATCACAAACTGAATACGAGCAAGTATTCAATAGCTCGCTTATTGATTCACTCAAATACAGCAAAGAAAGAGATTGGATATTGCCGCAGCCAAAAGTTGGGGTAGCCATTGATGTATTGCTAGGTGGTGGTGCGGTTAATTTTATGCCAGATAAATATGCAGATACCCTTTTTGATGCAAGACGCAATTTCTATGTATTAAATGGCAAAGCACTACTTAATACTGGAAAACGAAAAGACAATGTGAATCTTGTGAAGATTGCTCAAAACAGAGGCTATCAATTTGTGAATACGCGTGATGCACTTTTGAAAATTGATTTGTCGAAATTCAAACCAGGAGGCAAAGAAAAGTTGTTGGGTCTGTTTAAAAGCTCGCACCTGAGCTATGAGCAAGATAGGCAGTTGAGCAATTCTCCAGAACCTACTTTGGCAGACATGACTCAAATTGCCATTGAAATATTGAAAAGAAAAGGCGGTAAAAAAGGATTTTTCCTTATGGTAGAAGGAGGCAGGATAGATCATTTGGCTCATGCCAACGCAGGAGTTTCTACCAAAGCCTGCAGATTTGAAGTAGATAGTGTGGCTTTTCCGCCCGATGGAGGCACTGAAAGATTGAAAAACACGGCTCAAGGCAATATTTACGGCTCTGATTACATGATAAAGGAGGTACTAAGTTTCGACTATGCCATTGCCGAAGGCAGAAAATTATTGCCAGATAAGAATAGTGAAACCTTGCTCTTCTCTACTTCCGATCATGAATGCGGGGCTGTGGCAGTATTGGGATTGTACGATTCTACTCACAAAGCCATGCGAACCTATGCCGATGAGCCTACCAATCTACACCAAAAATGGGCAACGCCAAATGCCATAAAAAGAGGCGATATAGCTACCAATGGCTATTTCCCCGAATACATTCCTTATCAATTTCAAGGTAGAATATTCCCAAAACCCAAATCGACCAATGGCAGACGAATCATCATTACGTATGCTTCAAATCCTCTTACTTTGGGTCACAACTGCGAAAGTGGCTATTCTTTTGGCAATCATACCCCACAAGACATTTGGGTAGGCAGTGACGACAATGTGAATGGCAAATTTGGTTCGAGAATTGCTGGCAAAGGAATGCTCGACAATACCTATCTCAATAAGATAATGGCTGATTTTTTAGGCTTAAAGTAGTAGGCAATTGTTTAATCGCCATCATTGCTATTGAAAGTAATCTGCACGCCTATGTTGGTGGTGAGGTCATTCTTCATCAACACAAGCAATTTTTTTCCTTCCTTCCAAGCATTATCTATCGCTGAAGTATTGTCGGTAACTGAGGTTTGCATGGTTGGTGGTATTGCTGCAACAGCTAATCTGAAAGCTTCTAACTGTGAATTTATTTTATTTTGTAAGGGCATTCCATCGGTGTTTACCTTCAGAAATTCTACATAACCTTCAATGCCCAACCCAGTAAACCCTTGATTGTCAGCCGTAAAAATAGCGCGTAAACCTTCAATACTTGCCAATGTCAACGCTATAGATTCATCGCTATACAAGGCTTCCACTTCGGTTGGGCGCAACATGCCATTGTCATCAAATGATTTTTTGCCAATCGGATTGCCTATTTGTTTGTTGATAATTACTTCCAAATTCTCTACCATTTTATTTACAACCATGCTTAATGAGCTGCCATTGTCCAATCCATTAGCTTTCACGAACTCATCTTTGTAGCCATTCGCCCAAGCCAAATGAACTTGGCTCGCACTTTTTTGTATTTGTAAAGCCAATAATTGTAGGTATTTTCTACGAATACTGGCTTTCGTATTTGAAGTAAAATCACTTAAAATTGTTGTATTTTCCTGAAAAATAAAATGTTCAATGGCATAAAGCCCTTTGCGAGTACTGCCAGTATTGGCTACAAAATCATCTCCCAATATGGTTGTGGTGGCTATTTCATTCTCAATCAATGTTGTATTTATTGGCCAAGTACCCACCTCAATATCCATCATCACTGTGGTTTCTCCCGGCCCATAATCAAACTGTTGACATACTTTCCAGGATGTGGCTGCCAGTTTCCATTTCAATTGCATCTCTTCCAAATTTTGCCCTGTGGTATTTAATAAAAAAGCATCGGTTGCAACTACCAAACTGTCCGATTTTCCTGCGAATGCCTCGTAATTTTTCAATATCACATTATCCGCTATCGATGCCAACACTTCAGTCCGCTTTTGGGCTGACATATCTTCCACTTTTTCATCGCAAGACAATGAAAAGCTGAGTAGCAATATATAGAGTAGAAAAGCTGATTTAATCTTCATTATTATGATTTATAAAGTTTCAAGAAATTGCAATACCAATTCCCTATCTGATTTTGACAATTCCTTAAATTTTTGTTTAATGCTAAATGCCTCGCCACCATGCCAAAGTATGGCTTCTTCAATATTTCTAGCCCTGCCATCGTGCAGTAGAAAAGTGTGTTGATTTACGGTTTGAATATAGCTCAGACCCCAAAGTGGTGCGGTTCGCCACTCCCTGCCTGTAGCTTCTACATCTGGTCTTTCATCTGCCAACCCAGATCCCATATCGTGCAGCAATAGATCGGAATATATTCGTACTGTTTGGTTTGAAAGCTGTGAAACCAATGGGTGATCGCCCGTTTGCATTTTGTGGATATGACATTTTACACATCCTGTTTGTTCAAATAGTTTCTTGCCTTTCAACACTGTTTCATCTTTCCAATTGCTTTTCCGAGCCGGCATGGCCAATGCTGAAGTGTAGTATATCACTCTATTCAATGTTAAATCGTCAATTTCAGGGATGCCGCCATTTGCGAGCGTATCGTAGCTCATTTTTTGTATTCCCCACAAATTTTCATTGGGAAATACGGATGAAGTAATGCCAATATCATTGAGAAAGGCATGTGCTACCTGGTTTGGTACCGATGCCATGCTGGCCTTCCAGCCTATTCTACCCAATACTTTTTGTTTTTTGAAATAATCCCACACATAATTGGGTTTACCCGAAATGCCGTCTTTATCAGCATCGTCAGGGTCAGCATTGGCCAAAATGGTAGCGTCATCAAGCCCGTCAAAAAAGCCTGCTCCAGTCATTTTGGGGGCTACGCGAGGCGAAAACATAAAGTCTGCCGGGAAATTACCATAGTTTAAGTCTTTGAATGTATACGCTGGTTTTCTGAGAGAGTAAAGTGTGCCATCGGGATATTGCCCTGGCAATTCTATATAAGTAATTGCCACATCGCCCTCTGCTTTTGCAGTCAAAATGGCCTTGTTTTGCAATTGATCGCCATAATTAGGCACTGGCAATGGAAAGCCATGCTCATCAGTTCCTGCAATGCTTAGCCTGAATACCAACGAAACTGGCGATTCCAATTCCAAAGGCGGCTTGCCTCGACCATCCAATTTGTGGCAGCCAGAACAAGATTGTGCATTCAGCAATGGTCCTAATCCATCTCTAGCAGTTGTGGATGCTGGGGCTGTTACCCAATTATTCCTATTAAATGAATTGCCAACTACAAAATCAGTTTGTTCTTCATCACTTAAGTTGGCAATCTGGTTATTAAATGCATTTACTGATTCGTCAGCAAAAGTTCCAGCCGTGCCACCCGTTAGTGCTTCACCAACCTCTGTTTGATACGGATCAGCATCAGCCAATTTATCATTATTGCATCCATTTATCAATACTATGGATGAAAAAATAATTACCGATAAAGCTAAAAATGAAATTCGCATTTTGAGAAAAGAGCTTTAGCCCTCACCAACCTCGCAGAGGTAAATAAGAGGTAAAGAAGTTGTTTTATCTATGATTTTTTATTCCAGCACAATATTATAGCCCAATTTAGTAGCTATTTCTACAAACCTATCGCCTTGATCTTGCACAGCATCTATCACAGTTTTGATTTTTGTATCTCCAGCAGCTATGGCATTATCAAATGGATCAGGAACAGCAAGGCTGGCTGTGTAACTATCAGTAATTAACTTGTCGGTAGCAGTTGCTAATGCTGCGTCTTTCACTTTTATCAGATCATCTATGCCAGCACCATCAACCAAAGTTCCATCCATTTTTTTATACTTACCATAATAAATGTTTGTGATACTCTGTTGCCAAATTGGTATTTCGGCTGTGGTGAAGTCACTAAAGCAATCGTGTTCATCTTCTTCGTCTTTAGTTTCGTAGGCAGTTGTCAATCTTTCGCCTCCAAATTCAGCTTTGCTAAATGTGCCTATCCCTTTCAGTATTTTTGCCATAGAGGCATCCACGTTTGCCGCTTTGGTAAATTGGGCGCGGTAATTTTCATTGTCTTCGACTTTCCATTGGTTGGTAACGGCAAGCAGATGATCTAATATTAATTCGGCTGCTATGTGCAAGTATTGACTTCTTCTATCCGCATTTTTTCCTGCTCCGCTTACAGTTGAGGGTACATAGTCGGTATAAGGCCTTTGTCCTGCAGATGCCGAACTCAAATCTTGTCCCCAAAGCAAGAATTCAATTACGTGAAATCCTGTAGTAACATTGGTTTCCCCGTCCTTGCCATCATTTTCTGTAATAATGGCAGAAGTAATGGTGGGAAATGCTGCCAGATTGTTAATTATACCAGTATTTGCATTTCCATCTACATAGTCAACACCACTTTCATCCATTGGCCAAGCGTTCAATTTGGCTTCAAAATCAGTAGCGGAGTTGTCAATAGGTCCACCATAGAAGCGATATCCTTCAAGTAAACTGTAAGCTCTTCGTGCAGTTTTCCAAGCTTCTTTGGCCTGATCAAAGTTTGCCTCCGTAGGATAGATGGTAAAGTATTCTATAGCCGCTTCCATTGCATACGCTTGTGTGAGTGCATTATTATGCTGCTGATAAGCTACTTCTGTATATTGATTTACTACATCTTGAGTGGTAACCGAACTTGCGGGAACGGTAGGAGTGGCATCAGGTTTTTTGCATGAAAATAGCACTGCAAAAATGAAGCTAAGCGCTAGTATAGATTTTTTCATTTTGCGATTTTATTTAGACTAATTACAAATAGTTTTGTGCAAACATATTTATAAAATCTTAAATCGCAAACCTTGTTTACAATTATTCTAAATAATATTTGAAAATATTTTTACATTCGGATGCTAATTTTTGGTCCACTATCACCAGATAAATAAAATGCCCACGATTTTAACCGTGGGCAGATTTCATTTATTTGGCATTATCTGTTTTCTTTCCACCAATTGATCAACCCGTTAGTAGAACTGTCGTGGCTGGAAATTGCCTCCGCAGTTTCTAATTCTGGCAATATCACTTTGGCAAGTTGTTTACCAAGTTCTACTCCCCATTGATCGTAAGGGTTTACTTTCCAAATCATGCCTTGCACAAATATTTTGTGTTCGTACATTGCCAGTAACGACCCTAAAACTTTGGGAGTTAGTTTTTTAAACATAATGCTATTGGTAGGTCGGTTGCCTTGGAATACCTTATGGGGCAATAAATTTTCTAGATCCTCCCTTGAAATGCCAGCTTTTTCAAGTTCAGCTTTGGCTTCAGCACTAGTTTTGCCTTTCATTAGTGCTTCTGTTTGAGCGAAAAAATTTGAAAGTAACAGAATATGATGTTCCCCAATAGGATTTTGACTTTGAGTTGGCACTAAAAAATCGCAAGGAATCAGTTTTGTGCCTTGATGAATCAATTGATAGAAAGCATGTTGCCCGTTAGTGCCAGGTTCGCCCCAAATAATGGGTCCGGTTTCGTAATCTACACTTTCGCCATTGCGGGTTACAAATTTGCCATTGCTTTCCATATCACCTTGCTGAAAATAAGCTGCAAAACGGTGCATATACTGGTCGTAAGGCAAAAGAGCATGACTATGGGCATTGAAAAAATTATTATACCACACGCCAAGCAATGCCAATAATACCGGAATGTTTTTTTCAAAAGGGGTTTCTCTGAAATGCACGTCCATTTCGTGAGCACCGAGAAGCAATTCTTCAAAATTGTCAAACCCAATAGATAAAGCTATAGATAATCCTATGGCACTCCATAATGAATATCGCCCACCTACCCAATCCCAAAATTCAAACATATTAGCCGTGTCAATCCCGAATTTAGCTACCGCGCTTGCATTAGTAGAAAGAGCAACAAAATGCTTGGCAACAAACGATTCATCTTTGGCAGTTTTTAAAAACCAAGCTTTGGCACTTTCAGCATTTGCTAAGGTTTCTTGTGTAGTAAATGTTTTAGAGGCAATAATGAAAAGTGTAGTCTCCGGATTGAGATTTTTAAGGGCTTCTACTATATGTGTGCCATCTACATTCGAAACAAAATGTACGTTAAAGCCTTGTTTGCTATATGGCTTTAGGGCTTCGGTTACCATTACAGGACCTAAATCTGAGCCACCAATGCCAATATTTACCACATCCGTGATAGCCTTTCCCGAATAGCCTTTCCAGTGGCCAGTGCGCACTTTTTCGGTAAATATTTTCATTTGGGCAAGCACTTTGTTGATGTCGGGCATTACATCTTTCCCTTCAAAATACACAGGTTTGTTGCTTCTGTTACGCAAAGCGGTATGCAAAACGGCTCTTTTCTCAGTGAAATTTATCTTCTCGCCAGTGAACATTTTTTCGGTCCGTTCTTTAACTTCAGCTTCCTTGGCAAGATTTACAAGCAAGGAAATAGTTTCAGAGGTAATTCTGTTTTTTGAGTAATCAATCAGAATATCGTTGAATCGGGTAGAAAAAGTAGTAAACCGATTGCCATCAGACGTAAATAAATCTTTGATTTCAATGTTCTTTACACTCTCGTGATGGCTTTTCAATGCTTTCCAAGCGGGGGAATTTGTTAATTCAGACATATGACTAGGATTTTATTCGGCAAATTTAATTCTCTCTTCCAATGGTGGATAGTGATTTATGCTTTTATTTTCAAAAATACATTTTTAAAAAAGGGCTGCATTAGATTTTAGGCTCTATAATTGAAAATGGTAAACTTCCTGTTAACAAATCACTATTTTATTGCTTTCAAATAAAAATTTGAAAAACAAACGCTATTCTTGATACTTAATTCAACCAACCTACTATCCTATTTTTGAAACTACTGCTAAATCACTTTTTGAGTTCTATATTCCCACAAGGAAGTGCAAATAAGCGCAAAAAGCTTATTTCAATTTGCTTAATATCTGGGTTTACAGCAAATTTTCTAGGTCAGGGTTCGCAATTACTTATCGGTAAGTATGAGACACTCCCTATAAATATTGGATTTCTATCGTTTTACGCCACTTGTTTTGCTATCAATTATTTTGGCTTTACGCTCATTGCAGGCTATTTAATGAGCTATGGCTGTGCAATTATTATCATATTTTCTTCAATTTTGTTGGGCTTCGAACGCCATTTGCTAATATTTTTTATCCCCTTAATAATTGCCAACTACTTTCTAATAGATTTCAAAAACAGTAAAATGGTGCTTTTGCAGTTGCTATTTCCCATTTTATACATGCTTGCCGATAAATATTTCGACCTCAGCATTTATCAAATTTCTCATTCACCGCCTGAAGTGCAGAAATATGAACTAATGATAAGTACCACGCTTGCCATGGGTATGGCCTCAATTTTTGTTTATTTTATTATCAAAGAGGCATACAATAGTGAAAAATCAATACAAGATTCTCTAATAACAGTATCGGAGCAAAATGATGAATTGATAAAGCGAAACGATGAACTAGATAGGTTTGTATATAGTGTTAGCCACGAGCTTAGAGCCCCGATAGCTACCATGCGCGGTTTGCACTTTCTTATAAATAATGAAGAAAATCAAGATGAAATAAATAAATACCTAGCTATGGAAGAAAAATGCCTTTTCCGGCTCGATGAATACATCAAGGATATTTTAAATTATTATGCCAATAACAGACTGAATTTGCTGATTGAGGGGATTGATTTTAATAAAAAAGTGGCTGAAAATCTTGAAAAATTTGAGTTTCAAATTGCCCACCAAGGAATGGAAGTTGACACAAGCATTCAGGATATTAAAAATTTCTACAGCGACAGCTATCGATTAAATATGATATTCAACAATATTTTGTCGAATGCAGTGAAATATTATGATATTAACAAACTCCAAAAAACAATTGCAATTACTATATCTGGAGATGAGAAAAATATAGAAATACGAATAAAAGATAATGGCATTGGCATTGCAAAATCCGAATTGCCCAATATTTTTACTATGTTTCACAAATCTGAAATCACGAGTTCAAGCTCTGGTTTGGGAATGTATATTGTAAAGGAGTCGACCGAAAAATTGGAAGGAACCATCAAGATACAATCTGAAAAAAGAGAATTTACCGAACTTATAATATGCATTCCTAACTTAAAAAAATATTATGAGAAATAATATTTTCTCACTTAGTCTAATTTTTATCAACTGCCTGCAAGATATCTAAGGCTCTTCTAGCCGCATCTTGCTCCGCTTTTTTCTTGCTGCTGCCTCTGCCCTCTGCCATTGTTTCACCTTCAATACTAATTTGAGCTACAAATTCCTTGTAGTGCTTATGGTCATGCTCGTGTACAATATCGAATTTTACTTGTTTGCCCTTGCTTTGCCCCCACATAATGAGTTTACTTTTGTAATTCACATCATTACTTACAATTTCATCAATATCAATATTGGGTTCGAGTAGCTTTTCGAGCACAAATTTTTTGCAAAATTTAAATCCACGATCTAAATATACTGCCCCTACCAATGCTTCCATTGCATCGCCATACATCGATTTGTGACTAAAGCTGCTCTTATTTCTGGCATTGAATTCGATAAATTTGCTTAAGCCAATTCGCTTGGCAAGCATTCCCAAGGCTTCACCGTTCACTATTCTCGACCTAATATCGGTGAGAAAACCTTCGTCTTTAAATGGATATTTTTTGAAAAGATATTCGGCTACAATAGCCCCAAGTATAGCATCGCCTAAATATTCAAGCCTTTCATTACTATGAGTGATATAATCTTTCTTCTCCTTATTAATAGATGAATGCTTAAGTGCAAGGAAGTAGACAGACAGATTATTTGGTTCATCTCCTGTAATCTGTTTAATAAAATCCCTAAGCTCCTTTTCTTTTTTATCTTTACTAATAAAAATATCAAGAAAGGGGCTGAAAAAGTTAGCCAATGTAAATATTGAGAATTATATTTTCCTTAATGCAATAGTAGCATTGTGACCGCCAAAACCAAATGTATTGCTTACCACCACATCAATTTTCCGGTGTTGAGGTTTGTTGAATGTGAGGTTGATTTTAGGGTCAATTTCAGGGTCGACAGTAGTATGGTTTATTGTTGGCGGCACTATTTGATGTACCATAGCTAAAATGGAAGCAATGCCTTCAATAGCTCCCGCAGCACCCAACAAATGCCCCGTCATTGATTTTGTAGAGCTGATATTTAATTTATAAACATGTTCGCCAAATACCTTAGTTACAGCTTTCAGCTCGGCATTGTCGCCAAGTGGCGTAGAAGTGCCATGTGTGTTTATGTAATCTACTTCTTCGGGCTTCAAATTGGCGTCAGAGAGTACTTCTTTTAACGCATTAATTACACCTAATCCTTCAGGATGTGGGGCAGTTAAATGATAGGCATCGCCACTCATTCCGCCTCCTATTACTTCACAGTAAATTTTAGCTCCACGTGCTTTGGCATGCTCATAATCTTCCAACACCAAAGCTCCACCACCTTCGCCCAATACAAAACCATCACGATGCAAATCGTAAGGTCTAGAGGCTGTGGCAAAATTATCGTTGTTTTCAGAAAGAGCTTTGCAAGCGTTGAACCCGCCTACACCAGCCTCTGTAATCGCTGCTTCAGCTCCACCCGTTACTATGGCATTGGCTTTGCCCAGTCGAAGCAAATTAAAAGCATCGATAATGGCATTGTTACCTGTGGCACATGCCGAAACGACTGAATAATTTGGCCCCATAAAGCCATGTTTCATTGAAATATGCCCTGGGGCAATGTCAATTATCATTTTAGGGATAAAGAAAGGATTGAAACGAGGTGTTCCATCTCCTTTATTGTAGCCTGTAATTTCATCTTGAAATATTCTGATACCGCCAATACCGGATCCAAATATCACCCCTATTCTTTCTTTATTAAGAGAAGCATCGGCAAGCAACCCCGAATCGGCTATAGCTTCATCGGCTGCTACTAAAGAAAAATGAGAGAAAGGATCCATTTTTCGGGCATCTTTTCTCTCAATAAAATTATCAACGTCAAATCCTTTAACCTCGCAGGCAAATCTTGTTTTGTGTTTTGATGCATCAAATCGAGTTATCGGCCCCGCACCACTTACTCCATTTATCAATCCTTCCCAATATTCCTTTACGTTATTCCCAATGGGGGTAAGTGCTCCTAAGCCTGTTACAACAACTCTTTTTAATTGCATGAATCCAAAAATTTTAATTCGAAAAAGGAGAAATTTTTACTTCACGTTTTTCTCTAAATAAACGATAGCTTGACCAACAGTAGCGATTTGTTCGGCTTGGTCGTCTGGGATGGAGATATTAAATTCTTTTTCAAATTCCATGATAAGCTCTACTGTATCAAGAGAATCTGCACCTAAATCGTTGGTGAAACTTGCCTCTTCGGTAACTTCAGATTTTTCAACGCCTAGTTTTTCTACAATAATGTTTTTTACTTTTTCTGCGATTTCAGACATGATATTTGACAGGTTTTAATTTTGAAGCTGCAAAGAAATATATTAAACCTTATAAAGTCAAACATTTTTTAGGCTAAAGTTCCTGTCATTGCACTTAAGCAGGTTATAATTGTTGATAAACAGCTATACATTAAGTGGTTAATTGGATTATTACTATACAGAAGCAAAGCCGCAATTTTATTCAAAAAATAAAAATAAACCTTGTATAAGCTTTAATAGTAAAGTTTTTAGTATTCATCGGTACTATGTAATTTTACCAATTAAATAAAAACGAAGTTGCAAAACCGACTCGACAGATTACCAAATTTATTTTTGTGAAAGCTCAGAAACTGATATTCGAATATGACTACGATTTTATGGTTGTGGGCTTGGTGTCTTCGGTGAAAGAATTCAAATTGGCTTGGTACATAAATAAATCGTTGGGCATAAGCTTATGTAAAAGCCTTGAACTAGAATATGATTTTTTAAAAAATAGTAAAATATCCATTTCAAACTTTACATTTGAAACCGAATACAGTAGCTTTAGGCTTTTAAAAAACAGGTCAGTGGCTTTTATTAACACCACAAAGCCCTATTTATTGCCTGATTTGAAAAACTATGATTATTTTGCCCTATTGCAAGGCGAGTTTGCTGCTTATTACCACGATAATGTAAAAAAGCTCAAGGAAATTCCTATCATTGAAATGGTGAGGCTTTTGGAACTTGAAAAAATTAAAGACAAAGAAAATTTATTAATTAATTAACCAATAGTATGCAAATACCTTTTAAACGCACCAAAATAGTAGCTACCGTAGGGCCAGCCTGCCACACCGAAGAAAAGTTGATGGAATTAATTTATTCAGGTGTAGATGTATTTAGGCTTAATTTTTCGCATGGCACGCACGAAGGCCACCTGCAAGTAATTCAAAATATTAGAAATCTGCGTTCAAAACATGGCCTTACTATTGCTATGTTGCAAGATTTACAAGGTCCGAAAATTAGAACCGGAGAAGTTGAAAATAATGGCGTAGAGTTGATAAACGGTCAAAAACTGATATTGACTACCGAAAAAGTGATTGGCAATGCAGAGAGAATATATACTTCTTATTTATCTATGCCTCAAGATGTAAACGTAGGCGATAAAATATTGATCGATGATGGAAATTTGGAATTGAAGGTTGTAAGCACTGATAATAAAAAAGAAATTGTAACCGAAGTAGTATACGGAGGATTGTTAAAATCAAAAAAAGGCATCAATTTGCCCAATACCAAAGTTTCAGAGCCTTCATTAACCGAAAAAGACAAAGAAGATTTACTATTTGGGCTAGAACAAGGTGTAGATTGGATAGCTCTTTCTTTTGTGCGCACTGCTCAAGATATTGATGACATAAAAGAAATTATAAAATCGAAAGGGAAAACCACCAAAGTAATTGCAAAAATTGAAAAGCCAGAAGCTCTGGTAGATATTGATCAAATCATTGCCAAATCTGATGCTTTAATGGTAGCCAGAGGCGATTTGGGTGTAGAAATACCGATGGAAGATGTGCCACTCGCCCAAAAAATGATGATCAAGAAGTGTAATGAAGCAGGGAAACCTGTAATTGTAGCTACCCAAATGCTGGAAAGCATGATAAAGAATCCTCGCCCTACTCGTGCAGAAACGGGCGATGTAGCCAATGCAGTGCTTGATGGTGCTGATGCGGTAATGCTTTCTGCTGAAACTGCCTCAGGTAGCTTCCCAATAGAGTCGGTAAAGGCGATGGTTTCTATTATTCAGGCGATGGAGAAAACTGCTCCAGTATTTTTTAGAGATTATGAATTAAATCCTGATAATAAAAATTTTATTAGAGAACGCTTAATTGCGCATACTTGCCGATTGGCCAAAGATATCAATGCTAAGGCAATTGTAAATGTATCAAAAACAGGCTTTGTGTGCAATATGATAGCCAAACACAGACCAAAATCGCAAATATTTACTTTTACAGATGATGAAGAATTGGTGAGCGTGTTTAACTTATCGTGGGGGGTGAAACCTTTTTATTTGGATATGAAATACAAATCTACTGATGAATTGATAGAAGCTGTAAATGCTATATTGAGAGACAAATGTTATGTAAATGTAGGAGACTTAGTAGTAAATACTGGAAGTATGCCTATAGATGGTGAATTTAGAACGAATATGCTGAAAATGAGTATCATTCATAAATAGGAAACTCAATTGCAGCACTTTCAAGTTAGAATAGCCCTAGGTTTTAAATCTAGGGCTATTCTATTTTATATTGTACTTGTAGTGGTTTAAAAATTTATCACTCCTTTTAAATTAATCCCAATCAATAATCACTTTCAGACTATCGGAATCATCAGCTCTTTTAATTGCTTCTAGAATCTGGTCTTTTTTGAAACGTTCGGTAGCATTGGTCATTTTATCAATATTTGGAAGTTTGCCTTCGCTCAACATTGTATGAGCCAGATTGATGCCGTGCATACTCGACCCATGTGTAGCTTGGTAGCACTGCAATTTGTAGTGAATATCGTTGTTTAAATCTACTTCGTGTAAAATTTTGGGTTTGCCTGCTGGTCCTTTTACGCCCGCATGGGCATCTATCACTGTGCCATACCCCACTAATTTCACTGCTAATTCGTATCCTGCTTGGGCAGGCACATTCATCATTACAAAATGAGGTTCGTTGAATGGTTTGCATTCGGCCAATACATTTTCAAGCACATTATCGTCCCACACTACTCCCACTACATTTTCTTTTCCGAAATCTTTCAACACCCTTTGCAACCGTTCATGGCCTCTATTTACCACTATAATTTTCCGGGCTCCCATGGCCTGAGCCGATTGCAAGGCATAAGTGCTTTGCGAACCTGCACCTATCAACACAACAATTCTATCTGTGATGCAATTATTCACCCTAGTCATGCCTTCTAATCCACAGGCCAACGGCTCTAGTTGGCAAGCTTGATCGGCACTAAAGCCTTTTGGAAACTTTTTTATAGGACCTAAATCTACAAACCAATCGGGCAGAATCGCATATTCACGTGCAAAACCGAGAAACTCATGCCCTGTAGCTTGTGTATTGGGACAGCTAGTCCAATCGCCTGTGCCATTATCGCCACAATAAATACACTCTCTTTCTCCACAAGGAATATCGCAACCCACACCAACCAAATCTCCTTTCTCAAATTTAGTGACGCCCTCGCCTATTGCTTCTACTTCGCAGCAAGCCTCATGTAGAATTACGGCTGGCCATTGTTTGATGCGAGGCAAACCGTGTTTGTAAATTACCACATCCGATTGGCAAACAGAGGTTCTCCGCGTTCTCAACAAAATTTCTCCCTTTTTTAAAGGTGCCAATTCTTCTTGTTCAAAAGTAAAAACACCTTGCGGTTTATCTAAATAATATACTTTGTTTTTCATCTCTTGTATTAAGATCATTCAAATATGATTGAAAATGATTAATTATAAAATATTTAATCAAATTAAATCATTTTTAGTTTGCGACTAGGCAAAAACCAATTAGATTTGTGGGTACAAACCCCTAAAAAACAGTTTAAAAATCCCCTTCGGGGTTGGGGACTTTTTTATATATGAAAGCACTCGTTCTCGAAGAAAAAGGCGTACTCAAAATTGAAGACCGCCCTATACCCGAAGCCCCGGCAGGTTTAGATTCTATTTTAATAAAAGTGGCTGCCTGCGGAATATGCGGTTCTGACATTCCCAGGGGCTTTTTGGGCAAAGCATATCATTATCCACTAGTGATGGGTCACGAGTTTTCGGGGATTGTAGATGAAGACAAAGGAGAATTTAAAAAAGGAGACAGGGTTGCTATTTTCCCATTGATTCCAAATAAAGAAGACAAGACTTATGCCACTGGAGATTATGCACAGGGTGTTGGTTATGATTATTTTGGCAGCAGAAGAGATGGTGCTTTTGAAGAATATTTACGTGTGCCGATGGAGAATCTTTTCAGAATTCCTGACCATGTGAATATTGTACATGCTTCTATGACTGAACCTGCGGCAGTAGCTCTACATGGAGTTCGCAAATTCAAACTACAAGCTGGCGATACGGCAGTAGTAATTGGTGCGGGACCTATCGGCAATATGGTAGCCCAATGGCTCAGAATTCATGGCTGCAATCGGGTAATTGTAACTGATGTGGACAATCGTAAACTCAAAATTGCTGAAGAAATGGGTTTTGAAATCATCAATAGTGGTGAAACTGATCCCGTAAAACGCATCAAAGAATTAACCAAGGGTGAAGGCGCAAACAGGGTAGTAGAAGCTGTGGGGTTTCCTGCTACATTTTTACAAGCGATACAATGTGCTGCAATGTTTGGCGAAGTGGTATTCATGGGCAATATCATGGGTGAATTTAAGATTGGTGAAAAAGACTTCTCTGATATTCTTCGCAAAGAACTCACCATTTACGGCACTTGGAATTCTAAAATAGTGCCTAGAGGGACTGACGACTGGACAACCGTACTAAAATTTATGGACAAAGAATTGAATGTAGCTCCGCTAATCACCGATGTGGTAGGTTTAGATGAAGGTCCTCGAATTTTTGACAGTATCGTTAATAAAAAAGCCTATCATAATAAGGTAATAATAGCCCCCTAACCCCCGAAGGGGGAATATTAAGTTTTCTTCTTGGGAGGAAAGTGGGAAAAATAATGGGTTTAGCAATGGCAAATTGAATAATGAAAAATATGGTAGAAAATAATATTTCGCAAAAAGCCCCCTTCGGGGGTTTGGGGACTATTTCAATCGGCATCAAAACCGACCCCATAAACACTAGATACAGCTTCGAATGGCTTTGTCAATTATTGAGAGAGGAGGACATAAAATACGTTCAACTCGGGGCATTTTTCGAGATGTTTCACATGGATGGCGATGATAGTTATTTTATCCAACTAAAAGAAACCGCTGAAAAATACGGACTGAGACTCAAATCTATGTTCTCTGCTTATCGCGAATTTGGCGGATTTTTCTATGACGACCCTGCTATTGAAAAAGCTACCGATAAAATGTATAGAAAATACATTCGCGCTGCGGGTGTACTGGGGTTGGATTATGCAGGTACAAATCCAGGTGCCATTTATCGCGATCAATTTCATAAAAAAGACAAAGGCACTGAAACTTATCTGAAATATATGAAAGAGTATGTGCATTTGGCTAAGGAAGCTGGGTTGAAGGCACTCACCATAGAGCCGATGAGCTGCATGGCCGAGCCGCCTACTACGCCCGATGAAATGAAATATTATATTTCTACACTAAATAATTATCACAAACAGAATGCAGATACCACAGTTCCAGTTTGGCTTTGTGGTGATATTTCACACGGATTGGCAGATGTAAACAAAAATGTAGTATTCAGCAATGTCGATTTACTGAAAGCAGGCATTCCTTATATGGCAGAGTTTCATTTCAAAAATACAGATGCCATTTACAATAGCACTTTTGGCTTTTCGGAAGAAGAAATGAAGAGAGGCATTATTGACTTAAAAGAAATCAAAACCATCTGCGAATTGGGCAACTGGCCTGTGGAAGAAGTAGTGGGCTACTTGGAAATAATGGGGCCGAAAATTGGAAGAGACTATACCGATCCTTTTTTGGGCGATGCCTTACGCACTTCATTAAGAGCAATTAAAGCTATATTTTGAGAGGCTGAATGATAGTATTCATTCAAAACTGATGTTAGCATAGCTATAATTAAGTACTTAGTTTTATATTTAAGTCCATTAAATATTATTATGCATAACATCACCTCTTAAAGCTGCCAATGCAAAGATTACTAAGTTTCAAAAAGCAGTTGCCTTGCATATTCTCCAAATATTGGGCAGAATTTGGGTTGGTGTCAGGCAATTGGTTTGTAGTGTTCCGCATCTTGTTTGGGTTACTTCTTTTTGGCTCAACTATTCGATTTTGGCTCAATGGGTGGATAGAAAGTTTGTACATCCTGCCTACATTTCATTTTAAATATTATGGCTTTGAATGGGT
Organism: uncultured Bifidobacteriaceae bacterium; assembly: GCA_964565665.1. GTDB lineage: Bacteria > Bacteroidota > Bacteroidia > Cytophagales > UBA9547 > CAZMFZ01. The sequence goes on from CAZMFZ010000007.1 coordinate 41,570, forward strand.
GCAATGCCCGAGCCCAAGCATTTTATATTTCCTCTTCATAATTCAGGCCATATCAGCATTGGGTTTTGCTGTGAATTTTTTCCCCAATTATGCCATTGGAGCTTTTTTCCTTTCCTTTACCTATGTGGAATTGATTGACGTTACGCCCTACCTCAATCACTATTATCTAGTATCGGTACTTAGTTTTTTATTGGTGGTAGCCTTGCGACCAAAGCACAATTCTTTAGATTCTGCAAAAACCAACTATCCATATATCTCTAAAGTTGGGCTTTTTTGCATCAAGTTGGTGCTTTCGTTAGTGTATTTTTATGGGGGAATAGCTAAACTTAATTCTGATTGGCTGCTGGAAGCCCAACCTTTAAGACTTTGGCTCATCGGCAAAAGCGACATGCCTTATATTGGCGATTGGCTGTTAAAACCCGAAACAGCCTATTTTGCAGCTTGCTTTGGCTGTGTTTTCGACCTTTGCGTTTTATTTTTATTGTGGAATAGGCGAACCATCTTATTTGCTTACCTATTACTTTCTATTTTTCACATTACTACTGCTTTATTATTTCCCATTGGTGTATTTCCTTGGGTGATGATGATAGGGACATTGTTATTTTTTGAAGATTCTCATACTCTTTTAAAAACACCACTCCCTGCATCACTAGAAATTTTGCCTCACTTCTACTCGGGGGTGAAGGGGTTGGAAGTTACAAGGACGCTCATTCTTCCTCTCCTTATTCTCATCCTAATCCTGCTTCCCCTTCGCCAATATTGCTACAAAGAAAACAGGCTTTGGACGGAGCAAGGCTTTCGCTTTGCGTGGAATATAATGCTAATCGAAAAGCGAGCAATGATAGATTTTAAGGTTACCGACTCTTCAAACAATCATTCTTATGGCATTGATTTAAAAAAACACCTCACCGATTTTCAGATTACAATGATGCGTACACAACCCGATTTGATTCTTCAATTTGCCCATCATTTAGCTAACGAAGCGAGAATCAAAGGAATAATCAATCCGAAAGTGAGTGCAGAATGCTATGTTTCGCTCAATGGACGACCCAGCCAATTGTATTTCGATCCCAATTTAGACCTCACGAAAATTTACGATACTTTTGCACCCCGATTGTGGCTTTATCCCTTGGCTAACGAATGAAATTCATAGCAATTCTTTGTTCACTTCTATTTTTTAATATTTCATTTAAGCTATTTGCCCAAGTCGATACACTTAAAAACATCCAACTCAATGAAGTGGAAGTAGATGCACTGGGGAATAAACTTTCTGACCGCAATTATCTCAATGAAGTAAATGGCACTTCAATATATGCTGCCAAGAAATCGGAGATTATATTATTGCAAAATATCAATGCCAACGTAGCTACCAACAACACGCGTGAAATTTTTGCCAAGATACCAGGAATAAATATCTGGGAAAGCGATGAAGCAGGCGTGCAATTGGGTATTGCATTGCGTGGATTAAACCCTGGCAGAACCAATGAGTTGAACACCCGACAAAACGGATACGATATAAGTGCCGATGCCTTGGGCTACCCCGAAAACTACTATGTACCTACTGCTCAAGCCCTTGAAAAGATAGAAATTGTACGTGGAGCGGCTTCGTTGCAATACGGTACACAATTTGGCGGCTTGCTCAATTTTGTGATGCGAAAACCGCCCAAAAACAAGCTTATTGAAATCCAATCGCAGCAAACAGCAGGCTCGTTTGGGCTCTGGAACTCGTTCAATTCTATTGGCGGAACGAAAGGCAAATTCAGTTATTACTCATTTTTCCATCACAAGCAAGGCGATGGATGGAGACAAAACAATGGTTTTCAAGTAAATACCGGTTATATGTATTTGGCATATAGCTTTAGCGAACGCTTCAAAATTAATCTGGAATACACAAAAATGAATTATAATTTGCAGCAACCTGGCGGGCTTACCGATTCGCAATTTGCTCAAAACGCACGTCAATCGAGCAGAAGTAGAAATTGGTTTACGGCCGATTGGAACATCCTTGCCTTGATGGCTGATTATTCTATTTCCGAAAAAACAAAGTTCAATACCCGCATCTTTGCTTTTGTTGGTTCTCGTGGCAGTATCGGAAATTTAGACCCTATCAACAGAAGCGATTTTGGAGGCGAACGCAATTTGCTTTACGACAATTATCTCAATTTCGGACTGGAAATCAGATTGCTGCACCATTATACTATTGGGAAATTTAAAAACTCGGTGCTGGTTGGTTTTCGTGCTTACAAAGGCAATACCCACCGCAGACAGGGAAACGGCACTAACGGAAGCGATGCCTACTACCATTTTCTAAATCCAGGTAGGCTTGAAAATTCTGATTTTATGTTTCCCAACTACAATGCCGCACTATTTGCAGAAAATATATTTCGCATTAGCTCAAAATTGAGTATCGTTCCAGGCGCCAGATTAGAATATATCAATACCCAATCGATTGGGTATTATCGTTCAGATGGCCTTTTTATTCAAGATAATAAACAAAATACCCGTAGCTTTCCGCTTTTTGGTATTGGAGCAAGCTATTACGCCACCAACCATACAGAAGTATATGCCAATATTTCTCATGCTTACAGGGCCATCAATTTCAATGATTTGAAAGTGGTAAATCCTAATCAATTGGTAAATCAAAATTTGAGAGATGCCACCGGCTACAATATTGATTTGGGCTACAGAGGCAATTATAACAGCTTTATAAATTTTGATGTGAGCCTCTATTTCATGGCTTACAACAATCGGATAGGCAATATAAATTTCCGTACTATAGATACCCTTACTTTTCAGATTAAAGATTACCAGTACCGCACCAATGTGGCCGATAGTCGCAGCTATGGTTTTGAATCTTTTGCAGAATTAGATATTTGGAAAGCCATCAAACCGAGTACTACAAACAGCCTAAGTGTTTATTGCAGCATGGCATATATCAACGCATATTACACCAACACCAACGACCCCTTTATCAAAGATAAAAAAGTAGAACTTGCCCCAAACTGGATTGCCCGTTTCGGACTAAATTTCAAATACAAATGCTTTTCCAGTTCTATGCGCTATGCTTATACTACGGAACAATATTCAGATGCGCAGAATACAGTTGTTTCAAGCAACCCTATCAATGGCTTGGTGCCTGCGTATGGGGTAATGGATTGGTCGAACGAGGTAAAATACAAGCAGTTTAATATTGGATTTGGTGTAAATAATTTGCTTGACGAAAAATATTTTACTCGAAGAGCAAGCTCTTATCCTGGGCCTGGCATATTGCCATCTAGCCCGAGAAGTGCGTATATTACTTTGGGGATACTGTTGTAGAAATTCTTTTCGAGAAGGTGTAAACCTCGAAATTTCAGAGGTTTTTGATTGTAATTTTGTCTTTGGAGATTGTAACGAACTCATGAGATTCTTTAAAATTAACATCCTCTAGAACCTTGATTATATTTTCAATAATTTTATCAAGATCAGATTTTTCATATCGAATAAAAATCACTGAAACATGTTGGGGAGAGAAAAAGCTGAGGAATACGGTGGAATCATTGTTAATCGTAGTAATCGGGTAGTCCAAGCCAAAATTTTGGACTGTTTCCAAAATAACTTGAAAGTCTATATGAGCTTATTTGCAGGGGAATTAAGAACTCTTCCATCAAAATTTCTCCAGGGGGATTATTTTTTTAGCTTTTCCATATTTTAATGGTAGTCAATTATTTCAACATTTAGTGCGTTTCCGTCTTCTCAAACTAATATGATTCTTCATTGCTCGTTAATTCTGATAAAGCAAAGACAAGTTTATTATATTATAAGAACCGATTCTTCTAATTTTGTGATATGATGACCAAACAAGAACATATCGACTTTTGGAAAAACAGTGCCTTACGTGATGGGGAAAGCGTGCAAGTACTATTCGAAGGTAAGCAATACATGCAAGCCTTATTTTTTTCGCATTTGGTAATTGAGAAATTATTAAAAGCACTTTGGATAAAAGACAATGACGAAAATACCCCACCTTTTAGTCACAACTTAGAATATCTTTACAATCAAACTGATTTGGAACTTGACAATACTTTATCTGATTTATTTCCAATAATAAATAACTGGAATATTGAAGGCAGGTACCAAGACTATAAAGACAAATTTTATAAAAAATGTACTTACGCTTATACCACTGAAAAAATAGCAGAAGTAGAATTACTCAAACAATGCTTAGTCGAAAATTTGTAAAAAAATATATTCAAGATTTTTTAGCAGAGCTTACAAAGGTGTATGGCTACAAGCCACAAAGGGCAGTATTGTTCGGCTCAGTGGCCAAAATGAATACCCATGAACATTCTGATATTGATTTAGCCCTTTGGGATGCCAGATTTGAAGGTTGCAGGCCTATTGATTGCGAGCCTATTGCAAGATTACTTTCCAAATTTTACCTTATAGAGTTGCACACATTCGAGCTTTCTGATACTTCTGATACCCATCCTTTTGTATTTGAAATAGAAAAGAAAGGTGTCGAAATCGGAATTTGCGGTACTGAGGAAAGTCTAATAGGTGTCAGTTTGTAAATGCTTCAACCCTGCAATCCATTCATTTACCTGCTATAATTTGGTGCTTCCTTAGTAATCTGAATATCGTGCGGATGGCTTTCTTTTACACCTGCTGAAGTTATTTTTACAAACTGGGCGTTTTTCAAATCTTCTACTGTTTTTGCTCCGCAATAGCCCATGCCTGCTTTCAGACCACCTACCATTTGGTATAATGTTTCCACCACTGTGCCTTTGTAGGGTACTCTTCCTACTATTCCCTCTGGCACAAGCTTTTTTATATCGTCTTCTGCATCTTGAAAATAACGGTCTTTCGAGCCAGTTTCCATGGCTTCGAGCGACCCCATTCCTCTGTAATCTTTAAATTTTCTGCCTTCAAAAATAGTCACATTGCCTGGAGCTTCCTCGGTGCCTGCCAATATGGAGCCAATCATAATAGTAGAAGCACCGCCCGCAATAGCCTTTACCAAATCCCCCGAATAGCGTATGCCGCCATCAGCAATTATAGGTACGCCCGAGCCTTCTATTGCCTTTGCCGATTCTATTACGGCCGAAAGCTGGGGCATCCCCACTCCGGCAACTATGCGCGTGGTGCAAATACTGCCCGGCCCCACACCTACTTTTATAGCATCTGCACCCGCATCTGCTAAGGCTTTGGCTGCTTGCCCTGTGGCTATATTGCCTGCTATCACCTGCAAATCTCCAAAATGTTGCTTCACACGTTTTACAGTATCAATCACCCCTTTTGAATGCCCATGAGCAGTATCAATGCTTATTACATCTACTCCTGCCGCTTTTAAAGCTGATATTCTCTCTAAAATATCGGGTGTCACGCCTACCGCAGCACCTACTCGTAGGCGTCCAAATTCATCTTTGCATGCGTTTGGTCTGTCTTTTTTCTTTAAAATATCACCATAGGTTATCAGCCCAAGCAATTTCCCTTCTTTATTTACAATTGGAAGTTTTTCAATTTTGTATTTCTGAAGAATAGATTCGGCCTCTTCCAATCTAGCTCCTTCGGGGGCAGTTATCAGGTTTTCCTTCGTCATAATATCGATAATAGGCTTTTGGTTGTCACGCTCAAATCTAATATCACGGTTGGTGATAATGCCAACTAAAGTACCCTCATTATTGATTACTGGAATGCCGCCAATGCGAAATTCACGCATAATGTGCAGGGCATCGCCCAACACAGAATTGTCATACAAAGTAATGGGATCGAGTATCATGCCGCTTTCGGCTCGCTTTACCTTGCGTACTTGCTTGGCTTGCTCATCGATGCTCATATTTTTGTGAATGAAACCTATACCGCCCTCATGAGCCATAGCGATAGCCATTTGGTATTCGGTTACAGTATCCATAGCAGCCGATACGAGTGGAATATTGAGTTTTATTTTTCTAGTTAAATAAGTAGAAGTATCGGTTTCGCGGGGAAGTACTTCGGAATAAGCGGGTAGAAGAAGCACATCATCGTAGGTGAGGGCTTCGAAAAGTATTTTAGGATTTGCTTGTGTGGACATGGCAAATAGATTAGAATGGCTATTTGCGGTGTAAAGTTAGCATTCAATGGGTGAATGCCCAAATAAATATAGCAATTGTGGTTTGCGATTTAAATAGCACTATTAAAAGTGCTAATGCCATTTTCATAATCCAAATAAAATTTTTATTCCAATTCCGATACAATACTCATTTATGATTTTATCAAGATGTTGATTTTATGCCATTTTGAATTAATACACTTACTTTAGTTATTGATGATAAATCTCGATTTTAATATTTTCAAAATAATTATCTATACTTCTTGCGTAAATGAAGCTGACTCACTAATATTGCAGCCCGTTTGAAAAAACAAAGATAAAAATTCTTCCTTAGCTCAGCTGGTTAGAGCACTAGACTGTTAATCTGGGGGTCCTTGGTTCGAGCCCAAGAGGGAGAGCAAAACCCGATTCCGATACCTTTCGTGATTCGGGTTTTTTTTATGCCTATTTTTCTGATACTGGGCAAATGCGTTTAACGTCAAGAAGGATGCCTCAAATAGGGTGAAAAATGGAAAACCCTTGATAAGTACTCACAGTTAATCAGCAACGATAGCTATCGAGAATTAAAGTCTATACTTTGCTTGGTGTAGATTTTACCAAACCAATTCCTGCAGTGAAAAATACTCCACTTACTACAAAAACGATAAGGGCGTTTGTCCAATCTTTTTTGTTTTTTATAAAGCTGAAAGCCCCATAGCAAATTCCAATTATACCTAAGATTGTAAGTATAGTGCCGAAAGTTTTTTTTATGTCCATAAAAAAAAGATGTAAAATAATTGTACCACCAGCGATAATTACCCCAAATAATTAGCGAATTCGCTAATAAGAACATTGTTGGAGGTATCGCTTTCATTAGCAATTCAAGAAAAACACAAGCATAAAATTAATCGAAAATAGCAGCTAGCCTGTGCCCTTTGCTAATTTCTTTAATTCGTTTGTAGATTCGTTATTTGCATCAAAATTATAGAAAACCCAGGTCGTTATTAAATAAGAAAAGTAAAGGAATTACTAATGTAGCATTGTATTGTGACAGAATTTCTGGTTGTGATTTGCTTTCAATTAATGATCTTTGATCTATCTTAAACAACCTGGAATCGGATTTATCTACGAAGAAATTGTTGTGATTTGCTTTCAATTAATGATCTTTGATCTATCTTAAACAACGATTTTGATAATAATGGGAATTATCAATAGTTGTGATTTGCTTTCAATTAACGATCTTTGATCTATCTTAAACAACAACGTGCGGATATACAGGTGTTAGCAGAAAACTTAGAAAATTAGCTACTACATGCAAACTATTTATTCACTATAATAACAAATAAAAAAATGAAAAAAGTTTATCTGATCACAACCGTATTACTATTATCATACTTCTCATACAGTCAAGTATTGTATGACAATATGCCTGAAGGAATAAGTAATTATGCTACTAATGTGTGTAAATGGAGTGGATGTAATGTAACTTATTATTTTCAGAATACTTCATCAGACATTAATTCTACTGATGCCAAAAATGCTATAAAATGGGCATTTAATCTATGGGCCAATGAATTGGGTGGAGCTTTGACATTTACAGAAGTTACTAGTAGTGCATCTGCAAATATAATTATTTTGTGGGGGTCAGGCGACCATGGAGACGGAAACCCATTTGATGGAACAAATGGTGTTTTAGCTCATGCTTTTTATCCTTGTGGAGGAGGTGCAGGCTATCCAGGAGATTTACATTTTGATGAAAGTGAAACATGGACTATTTCGACAAGT
>CAZMFZ010000007.1:49503-51297 GCA_964565665.1 uncultured Bifidobacteriaceae bacterium
TCAGCCAATTGATTTATATACAGTTGCTGCACATGAAATAGGTCATTCTTTAGGATTTGCCCATTCCTCTAACTCTAGTGCTTTGATGTATGCATATTATTCAGGGTCTCACAGATACTTATCATCGGATGATATTTCAGGGATCAAAAGCATATATCCCTGTTCCCCTGTTTCAACACCTACTTCAATTTCATTCCCTCGAATGGGATCGACATGCTACTACAAAGTTACTTGTGCAGCGGTCTCAGGTGCAAAGACATATTCTTGGACTGCTACAGGAGGCTATGGATCAGCAACAACTTCAACAAATGTTTGGCTAGCAGAAATTTTACAGGGTACAATAACTGCTACTGTAAAAGCAAGTAATTGTTGTAATACTTCTGGCACATCTTCTCGTACTGTATCTCTATCTCGTATCACAGGGAGTTGTATGTACAGATTGGGTGCAGAAGAATATGAAATAGAGTCAGATTCACTTATACCAGAACAAACTAACTTTACAATTTACCCTAACCCTTCCTCGTCAGGTATAATAAATTTTGCAAATAACTATGCTATCGAAAATACAGTTATTTTTCGCGATTTGACTGGTAAAATCATTTTAGTCAAAACAATTACTGCATAACGTGGCAATATTGATATTTCTGCTTTACAAACTGGAATATATTCGATTTATATAGAAAAAAGCGTAGAAAAAAACCTATAAGATTCATTAAACAATAAAATATACTATTATGAAAAACATCATATTCATTGCTTCGATTATATTATTGTCTTGTAAAGAAAGTAAAAATATCATTCCAAACAATCCCCAAGTTTATATTGATACGTGTGGCAAGTTAAACGGCAAGGTTAACATTAGAATTAAAAATGTAAGTAATTACACTTACGAAAAATTTTCTTACGACCAAAAAGGAGGCTTTAAGAACAACCCAAAATATGAGAAAATTTATGGGAATTTACCTGCTAGTGAAACTAGTTGCTATCGTGCTTACGATTCGTCTTATAGTATTGGTACTATTAGAGCAACAATTAACAGCGAAGAAATTGTCATGTCCCCCATAGATTATGTTGGCGAAATCCTTTTATCTAATGGAGACTATACCTTGACAGTAGATATTCCAGATATTTCAAGAAGAATGTATGTCACTACTTTAACAAAAGAATAAAAGTCTTCTGCTAACATTATATTTATTATAAAAGGGGGCAGTTGGTAGGTCGTTGTTTTGTTCTCCTGCGTAGCTGGTTTCGGGGGATACTTTCGCAGTCCTGTCGCCCCTTTCACCATAAATATTTAACGTTAGGTGCAAGTTGTGATTTGCTTTCAATTAACGATCTTTGATCTATCTTAAACAACACGTCCCAGCACGCTATGAAGCCGATTATGGTTGTGATTTGCTTTCAATTAATGATCTTTGATCTATCTTAAACAACTTATGTGCAAAAAATACAGGTTGCTACAGAGTTGTGATTTGCTTTCAATTAATGATCTTTGATCTATCTTAAACAACCTCGTTAGACCATTTGCCTTCTTGAATGCTGTTGTGATTTGCTTTCAATTAATGATCTTTGATCTATCTTAAACAACACCTATAGAAACGATGTTTTAAAAAGACTTGTTGTGATTTGCTTTCAATTAACGATCTTTGATCTATCTTAAACAACTGAAAGATTAAAAAGCATATCCGACATTGTGTTGTGATTTGCTTTCAATTAATGATCTTTGATCTATCTTAAACAACAAAAGGATTGCTGATTTGATTAACAAATCTGTTGTGATTTGCTTTCAATTAA
>CAZMFZ010000008.1:0-17900 GCA_964565665.1 uncultured Bifidobacteriaceae bacterium
AGCGTCCATTGCATCGTCAATGTCTTTGCCAATGGTAGGTTGCGTTGCTCTGCCTCATTTTTCTGGCACTAGCCTCCGCTTGTGTTTCCTGTTAGCTACTGAAATTGTAATATAGAGCTTAGTGAAATTATACATTTCAACCTTTTTTATATTTGGTAAAAGTGGGTGGCTGCCCAAGTGAGAAGCAGCACAGGTTGCAAAACTGCGCCAGTTTGGGGCTTCTGTGAATCAGCAAGTTGAAAAAATAATTTACGAAACCACTATCCAAATCTTAATTTGCTTTTCTTAAATTCTAGTTTTCAGTTAGTTTTGAATTTAAACCAGAATTAATTCAATTCATGACTTTTGTAAATTTAGTCAGGAAAACAATTGGAACTTTATCCACTGTATTTCCGCAAAATGTACTGCTAAAAGTGTCTTCCAAAAAGATACTACTGCCGTTTTACCATGCAGTGAGCGATGTATATCTTCCACACATAAGTAATTTATATACCGTTCGAAATACTTCACTTTTCGAAAAAGACTTAGATTTCTTTTGTAAAAATTATCTGCCCATTTCTACAGACGAACTTTATGCTATCACATCTGAAAATAGGGCTTTGAACAAACCTGTTTTTCATCTCAGTTTCGATGACGGCTTGAAACAAGTCTATCATGAAATAGCACCGATTCTAGAGCGAAAAGGAATTCCAGCAAGTATATTTCTCAATTCACAATTTATTGATAATAAAGCCTTATTCTTCCGCTACAAAGCGAGCTTAATCATCGAATATGTGAAAAGCAATGATGTTGGTAGCAAAATTGTATTGCTAGAAGCCATTCTCGGCAAAAGAATTGCAAAAAAAAAGGAGTTTATTTCATTAGTATTAAGCTTAAAATACTATGATGCTGATAAAATAAATCAAATGGCTTTGGCATTAAATATTGATTTTGAAGAGTTTCTAAAAGATTATCAACCATATTTAAACTCATATGAAATCGCTAGCCTCATTAAAAGAGGATTTACAATCGGGTCGCATAGTATTGACCATCCTTATTTTAAATTAATAGATATAAAAGAGCAAAAAAGGCAAGTTATAGAAGCCGCAAAGTTTATTGAGTCGAATTTTGATTTAACAAACAGGTACTTTTCCTTCCCATTTAGCGATGATGGCATTTCAAAACAACTTTTCCAATGGTTGTTTAATGAAGAGAGATTTAAGCTAAGTTTTGGTGTTTCAGGCTTAAAACAGGATGTATATAGTTCTCACTTGCATCGCATCCCAATTGAAGCAAGCAGTGATTCGGCAGAGAAAATTGTAAAGACAGAATATTTGTATTTTTTGCTCAAGCAAATAGTGAATAAAAACAAGATTTGGAGAAATGATTAAGCAGATTTACAAGAAACTTGTAAGAGAAAAAACCAGAAATGAACTGAGGAATTATCTAAATCGATTTATCAGTTTATTTTATTGGGGGGATAATTTACATTGCAACTGCTGCAACAAGCATTTTAGAAAATTTCTATCCAAAGGGCATTTAAAAAGGCAAAATGCCCAATGCCCATATTGTGGATCGCTGGAACGTACACGATTGCTTCTGTTTTATTTACAGAATGAAACTACTATTTTTAAGAAACATGCAAGAGTTCTTCACATTGCTCCTGAGGTGTGTTTATATAATGTTTTAAAAAAGCAGGATTTAGAATATATCGATGGAGATATCAACCCGGCATTGGCAAATTATGTGGTTGACATCACTGCTATTCAATTCCCAAACAATCATTTTGACCTTATAATATGCTCACATGTATTGGGGCACGTGCCTAATGAGCAAAAAGCATTACAGGAACTAAAGAGGGTTCTAAACCCGGAAGGCAAAGCAATCTTGATGACTTTGTTAGCTACTGAAAATGAGACTACAGTGGAAAATGCAGAAATAGACACACCTCAACTTAGGCTAGTTAATTATGGTGAGCCCGACTTGTGCCGTTTACACGGCCGCGATTTTGCACAACGAATTAAAAACACAGGATTCAAAGTTTCTCAAATTGAGTACAATAAGCAATTTGACGAAGAGTTCAGAACTAAATACTTGCTTGGTGATGGTAAAAGAGAGGTGATTTTCTTATGTACCAGATAGGTGCTAAACAATTTCTAACTCAGCTCATTGTCTCCATATAGCCTCGAAGCCAAGGCTGACTCACGCTACGAATAGGCAGGACAATCTTTTCCAAAGTTCTAAAACTTTGGAAAAGATTTAATTATATACAATACGAAAGCCGAATACTTTCTAGGTTTTTACAGGATAGTTTGAAACTGCCTAGTAAATATTTGATATTAAAAGTTTGATAGGCAATGCCAATTTTCCCCAACCAAAACCCAAAAACTCTCCTATTTTTGCACTTGAAATAATTTACAACGTGCCATTAACACATTTAGAACAACTAGAGTCGGAAGCTATTTTCATTATGCGTGAGGTGGCGGCTCAATTTGAAAAACCTGTTTTGCTTTTTTCAGGCGGAAAAGATTCGATAGTAATGGTAAAACTGGCTCAAAAAGCCTTTTACCCTGCCGCTATTCCTTTTCCTTTGCTCCATATCGACACAGGTCACAATTTCCAAGAGGCACTCGATTACCGCGATTGGCTGGCAAAAGATGTAAATGCCGATTTGTTGATCCGCAAAGTGCAAGATTCTATCGATAGCGGTCGTGCCCAAGAAGAAAAAGGGCCACATGCCACACGCAATAGCTTACAAACTGTAACGCTACTCGATGCTTTGGAAGAATTAAAATACGATGCTGCTTTTGGTGGGGGTAGGAGAGATGAAGAAAAAGCCCGTGCCAAAGAACGATTCTTCTCACACCGAGATGAATTTGGCCAATGGGATCCGAAAAACCAACGCCCCGAACTCTGGAATTTATTTAATGGCAGAAAGCATCAAGGCGAGCATTTTCGCATATTTCCATTGAGTAATTGGACAGAAATGGACGTGTGGCAATACATTGCAAAGGAAAATATTCCCCTTCCAAGTATCTATTTTTCCCATAAAAGAGATGTGTTTGTCCGCAATGGTGTTATTTATTCTGAAAACAATATAATGCAAAAGCTACTGGGCGAAACTGTGGTGCAAAAGGTAGTTCGATGCCGCACGGTGGGCGATATTACCACCACTGGTATGGTAGAAAGTCTGGCTACATCACTTGAAGATATTATTCAGGAAGTAGCCTCAGCCCGCACTACCGAAAGAGGCATGAGGGCAGACGACAAACGCTCTGATGCCGCCATGGAAGACAGAAAAAAACAAGGGTATTTTTAAGAAATAATATTTAATTAGAGCATAATTTCACTAATCCAGCTATTCATTCAGCTAATACACTTCATAAAATGCGATACCTCTTTTATTCTTCTCTGTTATTCCTTTCATACACCCTTATTGCCCAAAATCAATATTTCCAACCCGGAAAAGATTGGCTTGATACCGAAGGCAAATTGATTGAAGCCCATGCCACAGGCATATTGAAGCAGGGAGATACCTATTTTTGGTATGGCGAAAATAAGAGCAAAGGCAATACCAACCTAGTGGGCATTTCATGCTATTCTTCAAAAGATTTGCTCAACTGGAAAAATGAAGGTGTGGTACTTGCCGCAGCCGATATGCCAAGCGATTTTAATGCCGCAATTACAAAAGATGCCGTTTGTGAGCGTGCAAAGGTGATTTACAATGCCAAAACTAAAAAGTATGTAATGTGGATGCACCTCGATAGCAAAAGCTATACCTCGGCAAGTGCAGGCATAGCCATAGCCGACAAACCCAATGGCAATTTTAAGTTTATAAGCTTCAAACGCCCCGTGAAATATGCTTACAATTATAATTTGTCGAGGGGCGAAGCCTATAACACACATGAAAAAGAACTTGGCAATACCTTTCGAGATATGAATTTGTTTGTAGATACCGATGGTAAAGCTTATGTGTTTTATGCCAGTGAAGACAACGCCACTATGTATGTGGTGCGGTTGAACGAAAGCTTTACAGATGTAGAACAGCCGCTTGTCGAAGGCAAAAACTGGGCTAGAATCTTTATAAACGGCAATCGAGAAGCGCCCGCACCATTCAAATACAAGAACAAATATTATATTTTCACCTCTGGCCTTACGGGTTGGGCTCCTAATCCAGCTCAATATGCAGTAGCACCTTCTATTTTTGGACCTTGGGAAGTAAAAGGCAATCCTTGTGTAGGCATAGAATCGGAAACTACCTTTCGCTCACAGAGCACTTTTGTATTGCCAGCTCCCAATGCTCCCGATGGCTCGTTTATTTTTATGGCAGATAGGTGGGATGGTACCACTCTTGAAAATTCCCGCTATATGTGGCTACCTTTTGTTGTGAAAGATGAAGAGATAGTAATTCGCAATTATGAAAAATGGAACTTATCTATCCTTAATAATAAAAATGAAGCCCTTTCAAAACCCAATGCCTCCATTACTTCTTCAATCAATGGCATACCAAAACTAACTTGGACTACCATTGCAGGAGCCGACATATACCAAATATATAAAAACGGCAAAAATGTAGGGGCTACTACGTATTCAGAGTTTGCTATCTCAGCAGAATTAGCAGCACGTGCTTTTCATTATACAGTGGTAGCTCAAAATATACATGGTACTATGTCGAAGCCTTCATTGTCTGTAATTTACCAAACTGGCAAGGCCAACACCATCAACCTCAATGAGATTGAGCCTGACTTGCACAAGCAAGGCTGGGGAAATTTGAAGTATAATAAGAACGTAGATGATGGCAATATTTCCATTGCAGGCAAGCCATTTGCCACAGGCATCGGTACCCACGCCCCTGCACAATCCGTTTATTATTTGGGGGGATTATATAATAGTTTTTCTGGTTTTGTAGGCAGAACTAATGGTATTGTAGATGGCGAAGTACAATTTTTTATTTACGGAGATGGCAAATTACTTTGGAAAAGTCCATTAATGAAGGCCAATACTGCCGCTTTGCCTTTTACAATAAATATAAATAATATTCAAGAACTGAATTTAGTGGCTACCGAGGGCAGCGATGGCACAAGCTACGACTGTGTGGCTTGGTGCGATGCTGTGTTGGATGTAAGGTAATTAGTATTATCGTTACCAATGGTTGCAAACCTTGGTAATCGATGGCTATAAAGTAAAGTTGATTTGCTGTATAGTTAGTCCTTCGTCACCCCTCTCCGCTGGAGAGAGCCTGCCCCGTTCAAACGGGGGGATGAGGGTGAGGTTCAATAAAAAGTCTGGATTAAGGATTAGAAAATGCCAGAAATTTTTCAGGAATCAATGATTAATAAAAATATTTTACACCGCTACCGCTCCTTTGATGGCAGGCCATGGGTCGTAGGCTTCCAGTGTGAAATCTTCATATTTGAAACTAAAAATATCTATCACCGCAGGGTTTAGTAGCATAGTAGGCAATGGCTTTGGCTCTCTGGAAAGTTGCAAATGTACTTGCTCCAAATGGTTGGAATAAATATGAGTGTCGCCAAAAGTATGCACGAACTCCCCAACTTCAAGGTTACAAACTTGGGCTATCATCATAGTGAGCAATGCATAAGAGGCAATATTGAAGGGCACACCCAAAAATACATCGGCACTTCGCTGGTACAATTGGCAAGAAAGCTTGCCGTTGGCTACATAAAACTGAAACATGGTGTGGCAAGGCGGCAATGCCATTTGATCTACATCGGCTACATTCCAAGCACTTACTATTAACCTTCTTGAGTTGGGATTTTTCTTGATTTGGGCTATCAAATTTGTTATTTGATCTACCGTTCTGCCATCTGGGCATTGCCAACTTCGCCATTGGTAGCCATACACAGGTCCTAAATCCCCTTTGGCATCAGCCCATTCATCCCAAATAGATACCCCATTGTCTTTCAAATATTTGATATTGGTATCGCCCTGTAAAAACCATATCAATTCATGGATAATAGATTTGAGATGCACTTTCTTGGTAGTTACCAAAGGGAATCCTTGTGCCAAATCGAACCGCATTTGGTAGCCAAATACGCTGTAAGTACCCGTTCCGGTGCGGTCGTGTTTGAAAACTCCCTTATCTAAAATATGTGAAAGCAGTTGGTGGTATTGTGTCATTTTTATTGATAAAGAAGATGATTTTACCTTAATGGCAGCCAGATTATGCCTGCTTACCAATCTGTTACACAGCCTTCACTTGCATTTTGCACGTTTTTAATGTATTTCCAAAGCACACCCGATTTTACCTTGTAATCTGGTTTCTTCCAAGCCGCTTTTCGAGTGGCTAATTCCGTGTCTGGTATCATTACATTAATCGTGTTATTGACAGCATCAATCACAATAGTGTCGCCATCTTTTACCAAGGCCAATTCGCCACCTTCCATAGCTTCAGGTGTAATATGCCCTACAACAAAGCCATGCGATCCGCCTGAAAAACGACCATCGGTAATCAAAGCCACTTTATCTCCCAAGCCTTTGCCCATAATGGCAGAGGTTGGTTTGAGCATCTCTGGCATTCCAGGTCCGCCTTTAGGCCCAACATATCGCACTACTACTACATGGCCTGCTTTCACTATGCCTTCATCTATTCCTGTATTCAACTCAGCTTCAGAATCGAAACATATCGCTTTGCCTTCAAATTTTTCTCCTTCTTTCCCTGTAATTTTAGCCACAGCACCTAATTTGGCAATATTTCCATAGAGAATTTGAATATGCCCTTGTGCTTTTATTGGATTATCTAAAGGTCTTAATAAATCTTGTCCTGGGGTTAAATCAGGCACATTTGCCAAATTTTCCGCAATAGTTTTACCTGTCACAGTAAGGCATTCGCCATTTAGCATTCCGTTTTTTAACATAAATTTCATAATGGCCGGTATGCCACCTACTTTCCAGAGGTCTTCCATCAGGTATTTACCGCTAGGCTTCATGTCGGCAAGCAAAGGCGTGGTGTCGGAAATATGTTGAAAATCAGCCAATTGTAATGGTATTCCAGCTGTTCTAGACATGGCAAGTAAATGCAGTACAGCATTTGTAGAGCCACCCAATACAGTTACCACTTTAAAAGCATTAAAAAATGCTTCTTTCGTCACTATATCACTGGGTTTAATATCTTTTTCAAGCAAATTCAAAATTGCAGCACCCACATTTCTACATTCATTTTTCTTTTCTTCGCTTCTAGCTGGCATTGAAGAGCTGTAGGGCAAGCTCATTCCCATGGCCTCAATGGCAGAAGCCAATGTATTGGCTGTATACATGCCGCCACAAGCTCCTGGTCCGGGGCAAGAATGCTTAATAATTTCTCTGAAATCTTCAGGCGTAATTTTGCCCGCCACTTGTTTGCCATGAGCTTCAAATGCCGATACAATATTTAATTTCTCACCATTATGCTCTCCACCATTTATTGTTCCCCCATAAATCATTATTGCGGGTCTGTTAAGCCTTGCAATAGCCATTATGGCGCCTGGCATATTTTTATCACAGCCTACAACTGTTACCAATCCATCATAAAAATGCGCTCCAGTAATGGTTTCAATCGAATCGGCAATTACTTCGCGAGAGGGCAATGAAAAACGCATACCATCATTGCCATTGGTAATGCCATCGCTCACTCCAATGGTGGTAAATTGAAGCCCAACTATGCCATGTTTTGCCATTCCTTCTTTGGCTAAAGCGGCATAATTTACCAAGTGCATATTGCATGGGTTGCCATCAAAACCAGTACTTCCCACGCCCACAAAGGGTTTGTTTAGGTCTTCCTCAGCTATTCCCGAACCAATAAGCATGGCTTGTGAAGCGGGTAGCGTATCGTCTTGAGTGATAGTGCGGCTGTGTTTATTTAATATCATTTGTTGATTTGATTACATTATTCGAAAAGGTTTGCAAAGAAATAAAGTAAAATGTAGAATTGAAAGTTGAAAAGTGTAAACCTTTAAGAATGTTGATTTAATGTAGTAAACAATATTCAAATTTGTTGAAACAAAAAATCGCTCAATTAATGTCTTAGGGTTTAAAATGGATAATTCAAATTCATTAACTTAAGACCTCATTTCCTTCTCAGTTGGAGAAGGATTAAGGGATGAGGTTATTTGAACGTGGCTTAATTTAATGACACAATGGATAATTTGCAATTTGAAATATTACGAACAGATTTACTAGACGAATATTCGCATAAAGTGGAGAATATGATAGTAGACAATTTTGAAGCATTGTCAGAAAGCGAATTGTCAATTGATACATTTAGTTTTTACACTTCAGTTTCTGCCGTTTTTTCCTCTAAAATAGAAGGAGAAAACATAGAATTAGATTCGTATGTCAAACACAAATGATTTGGAATAGAATTTCTGCCCGACTACACACAAAAAATTGATGATTTATACAATGCATACCAGTTTGCTAAATC
Source organism: uncultured Bifidobacteriaceae bacterium (assembly GCA_964565665.1). Classification (GTDB taxonomy): domain Bacteria; phylum Bacteroidota; class Bacteroidia; order Cytophagales; family UBA9547; genus CAZMFZ01. The sequence continues at coordinate 8,402 of CAZMFZ010000008.1, forward strand.
AGCAAGATGTAGTCAAGCAAATCTTGAAAAAGCACATCAAATGTTGACCCAACATATTTTACCTATTACTCAACAAGGGAAAATAACAACTGGGAATATGTATGTAACCACGATTGATGGGAAAATAGAATATGTAGCGGCATCTCCTTATGCAATAAAAGGTGAATTGGAAAAATTTTATTTTGATTTAGATGTTTTATTAAATACCAATCTAAGTATCAATGAAGTTTTCTATTTTGCATCATTAATTCATTTAGTGTTTGTCAAAATTCATCCATTTGAAGATGGAAATGGGAGAATCTCTCGTTTGCTTGAAAAATGGTTCTTAGCAGAAAAACTAGGAGAGAAAGCGTGGTATATACAATCTGAAAAAAACTATTTTGCAAATCACCAAACCTATTATAAAAATATAAGGCAATTAGGAATGGAATATGATTTTCTTGATTATGAAAAATCTATCCCTTTTTTACTTGTGCTGCCTCAATCCTTGATTTTTGAAAAAGATAATATATAAGTTGCCATGAAAAACATTCTCAAACAGTACCAAATCGAAATTCTCAATATTGGCGGTAGGGAATCGCTATATGAATTTGAATTGAACGATGCTTTTTTTGAGGTTTTCGAGCAGGATTTAATAAAAAAAGGAAACCTCAAAGCAAAAGTATCTCTCATCAAATCATCTGTGATGATAGAAGCCGAATTTGATATACTGGGAGAAATTGAATTGGTATGCGACCGCTCTTTGCGGGAATTTATGTTTCCGATCGATACTGTAAATACCATATATTTCAAATTCAGCAATAAAAATGAAGAAGTATCTGATGATGTAGTGCTAATAAAAGAAGACACAAATTATATCAATTTGGCTCAATACTTGTTTGATATTGTAGGTGTAGCCATTCCCATAAAAAAAATTCATCCAGATTTAATTACTGAAAAAGACAATGAAGAAGGCGATATATTCATTTACAGCTCTGTTTCCGATGAAAATGAACTCACCGACAACAACATCGATATTCTAGACCCAAGGTGGGAAGCATTAAAAAAATTGAAAGATGCTTTCTGATTTGAAAATATCCACTAATTTTGCAGGTTCTTTACATAAATAGAATAATAATGGCACATCCTAAAAGTAAAATTTCCAGAACAAGGAGAGATAAACGCAGAACACACGATAAAGCAGAATTGCCTACTATTGTAACTTGCCAAACTACAGGAATGCCTCACCAGATGCATAGAGCACACTGGCATGAAGGCAAATTGTATTACAAAGGCAAAGTGGTAATAGAAAAAGAATTAGCGGTTTAATAAACTCCACTGAATGAAAATTGCAGTTGATGCAATGGGAGGCGACTATGCCCCCAAAGCAGTAATCGAAGGTGCACTTGAGGCTAAAAAAGAATTAGAATCAAGTGCACACATTATTTTAGTTGGTAAGCAAGATGATATTAATGCTTGTCTCAACTCCGCAGGTGCACCTGCCGATTCATTCTTTATTGTTCATGCCTCTGAAGTAGTAGGTATGGACGAACATGGCACAACTGCCATCAAAACCAAACAAGATTCCAGCATTGTAAAAGGAGTAGGCATGGTGCTGCAAGGCAAAGCTGATGCTTTTGCAAGTGCAGGCAATACTGGAGCACTAATGGTGGCTTCTGTATTTATGCTCAAAACTATTGAAGGCTTGCTTAGGCCAGGCATTGCAGGTTTTTTGCCAAAAGAAAAAGGTGGCTATGGCATCACAATGGATGTAGGAGCAAATGCCGAATGCAAACCCGAAGTATTGGCTCAGTTTGCAGAGGTAGGCTCAATAGTTTCCAGACACTTATATAATATTCCTAATCCACGTGTGGGTTTAATGAGCCTTGGTACTGAAGATTCCAAAGGCACATCTATTACCCTTGCTGCTTTTCCCCTCATCAAAGAAAATACCAAAGTAAATTTTGTAGGCAACATCGAAGGTCGCAATGTGTTTGACGACTCTGTCGATGTGATCGTTTGCGATGGCTATGTGGGTAATGTAATGCTGAAAATGGGCGAATCAATCTACCCTTATTTGAAGAAACGAGGGTTTGTTGATGATTTTGTAGAACTTTTCAATTGGCAAAATGTAGGCGGAAGCCCTATAGTTGGCATCAATGGCAATATTGTTACTGGTCATGGGGCATCTACAAGTTATGCTATTAAAAATATGATTAAGCTGACAGTAGAAATTGTAAAGTCAGATCTCACAAACAATATCAAAAAATCATTCTGCTAATTTTTTAAAGAAATTAATGTATTTACAAAGCATTCCATTTGAAAAAATAGTAGATGCTACATTTGCCGTACTTGTTATAAACGAACGAATATAATTACAATGAAAAATATCAAGGCGGTTATCAAAGGAGTTGGCGGTTATGTTCCCGATTATGTGCTTACCAATCAAGAATTGGAGCAAATGGTCGATACCAAAGATGAATGGATTGTGAGCCGAACTGGGATAAAAGAACGAAGAATACTGAAAGGAGATTTGGGTTCGTCATTTATGGCGGAAAAGGCAGCGAGAATGGTGCTTGAAAAAACCAACACAAACCCCGAAAATATCGATTTGATAATCTGCTCTACTGTTACCCCTGATTATTTATTTCCCGTAACCTCAAATTTGCTTTGCGACAAACTAGGAGCTAAAAATGCTTTTAGCTACGATATGCTGGCAGCTTGTTCAGGCTTTTTGTATTGCCTAGCCACCGGAACTGCATTTATTGAATCTGGCAGATTTAAAAAAGCATTGTTGATAGGTGTAGATAAAATGTCGTCTATAGTTAATTATAAAGACAGAACAACTTGTATCATTTTTGGAGATGGAGCGGGTGCAGTATTACTTGAAGCAGAGGAAGATTCTGAATATGGTGTACAAGACATGGTAATGCGTACTGATGGCTCGGCATTTCCCTATTTAAATATGAAAGGGGGGGGAAGCATGATGCCTGCTTCAGTAGAATCTGTGCAAAGAGGCGATCACTATATCTATCAAGAAGGAGCTACCGTTTTTAAAACTGCTGTTACGCGCATGTCGGAAATTGCAGGTAAAATAATGGAACGCAATCACCTAACAGGAGATAGCATTCAATGGCTGGTGCCACATCAGGCAAATAAGCGAATAATAGATGCTACAGCTGAAAGAATGGGTATTCCATCTGAAAAAGTTACTATAAATATTCAAAAATACGGGAATACTACCAACGGAACTATTCCGCTTTGTTTGTGGGATTTTGAGAAACAATTCAAAAAAGGTGATAATATTGTACTCGCGGCATTTGGTGGTGGCTTCACTTGGGGCAGCATTTATTTGAAATGGGGATATTAAGTTGAATTAGTAATGAGTAATTATTAATTATTAATAATATCGGACTTGAGTTATAGTGTATTAAATACTCTTTTTAAAAACCATTACTACTTACACATTGCTAATTAATAATTAATAATTAAAAAAGTGGCTTCAACAGCAGATTTTAGAATGGGATTGTGTTTGGAACACAATGGCGATTTAGTTCAGATTATTGATTTCCAACACGTAAAACCCGGAAAAGGTGGAGCATTTGTTCGTACCAAATTTAAAAGCCTAAAAACAGGTAAAATATACGAATACACATTCAATGCTGGAGAGAAAGTAGATGTGGCTCGGGTGGAAACTAGGGAATATCAGTATTTATATAAAGACGACAATGGCTTTATCTTCATGGATCAAAAAACTTTTGATCAAGTAACGATTGAAGAAAAAATGGTGGAAGGCTCACAATTCATGAAAGAGGGTCAGCAGGTGTTAATACAAGTACATGCCGATACTGAGCAAGCCCTTTCTGTAGAGCTTCCTGCTTATGTGACGTTAAGAATTACCTATGCAGAACCTGCTGTGAAAGGAAATACAGCTACCAATGCCACTAAGAAAGCCACACTTGAAACAGGTGCAGAGATAAATGTGCCTCTGTTTGTAGATCAAGATCAATTGATAAAAATCGACACCCGCGATTGGAAATATTCTGAAAGAGTAAAAGAGTAATCTTAAATATATAATATTAGTTAGCCATTATTCATATAGAAATTTTCATTTATGAAACCAAAAGAAATACAAGATTTGCTAGAGTTTATAGCTCAATCGGGGCTCGAAGAAGTAAATATTGAGACAGAGGATGTAAAAATCACCACAAAAAAAAGCCCTAGCCCAGTAGCAGCACAAGTAGTATCTGCACCGCAACAAATGATGCAGGCTCCCATAGCAGCCCCACAACTGGCTGCAACCCCTATTGCAAAAGAGGAAACGCCTGCCAAACTTGCTGCTACAGACGAATCGAAATATAAAGTAATTAAATCGCCAATGATTGGCACTTTCTACCGCTCGCCCGGGCCCAATGAAGATGTATTTGTAAATATGGGCGACATCGTAAGTGTGGGTTCAACTGTTTGTATTATTGAGGCGATGAAACTCTTCAATGAAATAGAATCGGAATTTGCAGGGAAAATAGTGAAAATGCTAGTGCAAGATGCCACACCTGTAGAATACGACCAGCCTTTATTCTATGTAGAGGCTTAGTTAATGTGTAATCTGAAATGATGAATTAGATTAGATTTTGTATTGCTTACTATTACACATTAATAATTACACATTAATAATTATAAAAAATCGTGTTTAAAAAAATATTAATTGCCAATCGTGGAGAGATTGCATTGCGCGTAATTCGTACATGCAGAGAGATGGGAATAAAAACAGTTGCTGTGTATTCTACTGCCGATAAAGAAAGCCTTCACGTAAAATATGCCGATGAGGCCGTTTGTATCGGGCCTCCGCCAAGCAAACAATCGTATTTGAGTATTCTCAATATTATTTCTGCTGCTGAAATCACCAATTCAGATGCCATTCATCCTGGCTTTGGATTTCTATCTGAAAATGCTGAATTCTCCAGAATATGTGCTGAGCATAATGTGAAATTCATAGGGCCAACCCCAGAAATGATCAATGCGATGGGCGATAAATCTACTGCCAAAGCAACGATGAAAAAGGCTGGAGTTCCCACTATTCCCGGCTCAGAAGGCTTGTTAAAATCAGTAGCAGAAGGTTTGAAAATAGCCGCAAAAGTGAAATATCCCGTAATTTTAAAAGCTACTGCCGGTGGTGGTGGAAAGGGAATGCGGATTGTAAATAATGATGATGAATTTGAAAAAGGCTGGAAAGATGCAAAAATGGAGGCCGAGGCATCGTTTGGCAACGATGGGCTATATTTGGAAAAGTTTGTAGAAGAGCCTAGGCATATTGAAATTCAAATATTGGGCGATGGTAAGGGAAATATTATTCACCTTTCTGAAAGAGATTGTTCTATTCAACGCAGGCATCAAAAACTAGTAGAAGAATCACCATCTCCGGTAATGACCGAAAAATTGCGTGAAGCCATGGGCAAAGCTGCCATAGCGGGTGGAAAAGCCATAAAATACGAAGGTGCAGGTACAATAGAATTTCTAGTTGACAAAAACAACGATTTCTATTTTATGGAAATGAATACTAGAATCCAGGTAGAACACCCTGTGACTGAGCAAGTAACAGGTTTAGATTTGATAAAGAGCCAAATTTCAATTGCCGCAGGTTTCCCAATTGATAAGAAAAATTTCATTCCAACAGCTTGTGCGATGGAGTGCAGAATTAATGCCGAAGATGCAGCTAACGGATTTAGACCCAGCCCAGGAAGAATCACCAACTTGCATTTCCCGGGTGGTTTGGGAGTTAGAGTAGATTCTCACGTGTACGATGGCTACACAATACCACCAAACTATGATTCAATGATTGCCAAGCTAATAGTAACAGCCCCCACAAGAATGGAAGCTATTAAAAAGATGAAAAGAGCTTTGCAGGAATTTGTAATTGAAGGCGTGAAAACGACCATTCCATTTCACATTAAATTGATGGATGATGCTGGATTTCAATCGGGCAAGTTCACCACAAAATATTTGGAAACGAGTTTTGATTTCGATTCTTTGAAATAGCTGTTATTTCTTTTAATCGAAAAATCAAACTAAAATAGACGAATGCAAATTCGTCTATTTTAGTTTATAAGCAATTGCTTTTACCTTCTTATTTGGAAAGCCTTTGATTGTCCATTAATATTTATGATGTAAAATCCATCGGGCATACTCACTGTACTTATTTCAATATTTTTAGAAATACTGGATGAGTTTTCATTGTAAAAAACTACTCCTAAAGAATTAAATATCTTTATAGTGTTCATCCCTGAATATTGCAGTTTAATACTCAGTTTATAGGAGGCAGGATTAGGGAATATATTTACTTTATTGACAGTTTTATTAAAATAAGTTGAAGTTTCAAGCGGAGTTACTGCTTCTATTACTCTCATTATTTTTATAGTATCGTAGCTAAATACAGTAGCTGTAACAGTAAAAACGCCAATCTCATTTATACTAATTACTCCTACAGAGTCAATTTCAGCATTATGGTTTTGAGAAAGTATTTCAAATGATCTTTTACTAGCAAATGATGAATCAGGCGTAAGTAGAGTTTCAGCAAATAACACGCTACCTATGGCCACTTTATCAGCCGCTACTTCTCCCGTATTTAAGTCGGTAATACTGAGTTCGAAGCTTGATAATGCAACTCCTCCATGCGTAATGTCGGCTATACCTAGTATAGTAGGGTTTGCGATTGATGTGGCGAACACTCTCACTTTACCTTTTTTGAGTGGTGTGAGTAGGCCGGTACTACTAATGCTTGCATTGCCAGTAATAGCACCTACAGACCAAGCCGCCTCCTTTTGAGTTGAAGTTAACGGCAATGCTTTCGCATACATTTGTAAAGTGCCTGATGCGGAAGTAATTGTGTTTTTATAACCTTCTCCATACGCTTGTAAGGAAGTAATTGGGATTTCAGACTCAGCAATGGAATTTTTCCCGTATAATGTAACTATTGCCCCGCCTGCTATAGTATAGTTTGAAAGCATTCCACTTACAGTACCTATAAATTCACAATTGTGGGTAGAATCTGTTTGATATACCTCGTAATGTGAAGGTGGTATAGAATTATTTACATATTCTAAATTGATAGCTATACTAGCGGCATTGCTGTTTGTGATTACCAAAGTAAGGGTCTGTTTTGCATTGTGCTGAAAAGCCAAAGCCAGAATATCGCTATTTAAATCAATACCACCAACTGAAGTGATGGGGTCGCAGCCTACACCTATTGCTCCTGGTCGAATGTAACGGTAATATTGTTTAGATATATAATAGCGTTTACCTAAAATATAATTGTCGTTGCCAGTGCGTTCTATCAAAGCGTACTCTTGTTTATAACCTTTGCTTTCACTCAACGACCACCACACCCATGCAGATATTTTGCCAAATTTTAGTGCCACATACATAGCATTATTGAGCCTTCTGCCTCCATTCCACCAGCCAATGCCATAGCCCGATGTTTCAGTCATCCAAAAAGGACGATTGCCTTTTTTATTTGAAAGATTGTACATCGATTTCCACATATTGGCACTGCTAGATTCGGCCTTGGTACCATTTGCATTATATGCGTGTACTGCTGTGATACTGCCGTAAGGTCTAATACTATCTACCTCTATTACTTCATTTTTATATTGCTCATATCTGAGAATATCACCTATATCTTCCGACCATACAAGTTTTGTAGCTAGCCCATCGTTTTTAAATCTTTTACCAATCGTATAAATCCCTTTTGCCATTTGCTTAGGGCTCCATATACATGATTGATATGATTGTGAAAATGCGGGTTCATTATTTATGCCAATGGCATACAGATCTACTCCCGAAACACTTTTCATTATTTTTACATAACTCGCTAAAAATTCAGCATACTCATCTTTTCTGTCAAGTGGGTTTGGAGCAAAAGAATTTCCAGATAAGATATTGTTAATTCCTTTCGCTGGTTTCGACCATGAACCAGACGCATCAAAGTCAGGCGAAAGAATCGTTAGCAATTAATCTATTCCAATTGCTATTTCTATTATAAGTAGGGTCGTCTTCGGTATCCGAACAGTTATGGCCAAATCTGCAATTATTATATTTCATCCAAGCAGGATGCGACCAAACCGAACCCATTACTTTGATGGTATCACCTAATTCCAAACCTCTTTCATGGATGGCTTTTAAAAATGAAAACCAATTGTAATATTTTGCTGCCCGTTGCAATTATTATTTGACGATCCTGATGGTTTAGCAAAAGTCACACCGCCTACAGGCGTGCAATCGGAATTAATACAGCCCCCGGCTTTTGTAGCGTCTATCGTATAAGAACCTGAAAGATTAAACTTTGAGAAATCTGTAACGAACGGATCGCTATTGTCATTTACCATTTCAAACGATTGGTCAATTTCATGCCTAATAATGGTAAGCCCCAAATCTCTCAAAACGGTATCAAGCCATTTTTTATCGTAGCCTGCATCAAGCCAATTTTTCCCTCCAAATGCTCCAAAACCATCAATTTTTTGATAATTTACTTTTTTGTCTATCCTAATAGTAGTGGTTTGTCCAAATGAAATATTCGTGGCTATATATAGAATTGAAATAAATAATAGGTTTACTATCTTTTTTAAATTTAATCTCATAATATCTAATTTAAAGTTTTTTCAAATATCTTTGTAAAAATGCAGCACGGCATAAAAAATTTATATTTCACATTGGTAAAGTTATACTATCAAACATTTATTCATATTATAAATAGCAGTATGTCTCTTTTGCTAAAGTTAAAAGCTTATTATTTTTTCGATAGATTTGATAAAGATTAATGCTTTACCCTTGATTTTATTTTTGCAGCATTTACCTTTTTTCTTAATTCAATATCATTTTTTGATTTAGCTTTGCACAATTTATGCCGTAAAATCCTATGGCAATGGCTTATCTTTTATATTGAATATTTCACCTCTCATTATTTCAAATCTGTGCCTAAAGACACCAGTATCAAATCCGTTCTCATTATTGGAAGTGGCCCCATAGTTATAGGTCAAGCTTGCGAATTCGACTATGCAGGTTCACAATCTGCTCGCTCCATTCGCGAAGAGGGAATCGAGGTCATTCTCATCAATTCCAACCCTGCAACTATCATGACTGACCCCATCAATGCCGATCATGTATATCTGAAGCCACTCACCAAAAAATCTATCATTGAAATACTGCAAAATCATAAAGTAGATGCAGTGCTGCCGACCATGGGCGGGCAAACAGCGCTAAATTTGGCCATTGATTGTGACAAGGCAGGAATATGGAGTAGGTATGGCGTGCGAATAATTGGGGTAGACGTTAATGCCATCCAAACTACTGAAGACAGAGAAAAATTTAGGATCAGAATGATTGAGTTGGGCGCCAACGTATGCAAAGGCCGCACTGCCAAATCGTTTTTGGAAGGCAAAGAAATAGCACAGGAAACTGGTTTTCCGCTGGTGATTCGCCCTTCGTTCACCCTTGGCGGTACAGGCGGAGGCTTTGTAGAAAAACC
>CAZMFZ010000008.1:18000-47084 GCA_964565665.1 uncultured Bifidobacteriaceae bacterium
TGATTCGCCCTTCGTTCACCCTTGGCGGTACAGGCGGAGGCTTTGTAGAAAAACCAGAAGATTTTGACGAAGCATTGAACCGGGGCTTGCACGCCTCGCCTACGCATGAAGTATTGGTAGAGCAATCAATTTTCGGCTGGAAAGAGTACGAATTAGAATTATTGCGTGACGGTATAGGGAACGTAATCATCATTTGCTCGATAGAAAATTTCGACCCGATGGGTATCCACACTGGCGATTCCATTACAGTAGCTCCAGCGATGACATTGTCAGATACAGCCTACCAAAATATGCGTGATTTGGCAATTAAATGTATGAATGGCATAGGAATGTTTGCCGGAGGCTGTAATATTCAGTTTGCCATGCACCCCGAAACGGAGCAAATAATAGTGATTGAAATTAACCCAAGGGTGTCGCGTTCTTCGGCACTGGCTTCGAAAGCCACAGGCTATCCTATTGCCAAAATTGCGGCAAAGCTTGCCATCGGTTATAATCTTGATGAACTCAAAAACCAAATTACCAAGACAACAAGTGCATTTTTTGAACCAGCTCTTGACTATGTAATTGTAAAAATCCCCCGTTGGAATTTCGATAAATTCAAAGGAGCTGATCGTTCGCTTGGCTTGCAAATGAAATCGGTTGGCGAGGTAATGGGTATTGGTAGAAATTTCCAAGAAGCTTTGCAAAAAGCCTGTCAGTCGCTCGAAATTCGAAGGAACGGATTGGGTGCCGATGGCAAAGAACTGAAAGACATAGCCAAAATTGAAGACAGCCTGAAACACCCAAGCTGGAACCGTCTATTCCACGTTTACGATGCCTTTCAGGCTGGAATGTCGCTAAAACACATCCAACAGCTCACACAGATCGATCGTTGGTTTTTAGCTCAGATTGAAGAAATGGTGGTTTTTGAAGATGAATTGGAAAAATACACCATTCAAACATTAACCAAAGAAATTTTGCTCGAAGCCAAGAAAAAAGGCTATGCAGATAGGCAGATTGCCCATGTAATCCGCTGTCTGGAAAGCGAGGTTTTCAATAAGCGGCAAGACTTTACTATTAAGCGAGTTTTTAAATGTGTAGATACTTGTTCTGCCGAATTTGAAGCCAAAACACCCTATTACTATTCTACTTTTGGCGATGAAAACGAATCGATCGTTAGTGACAAAAAGAAAGTAGTGGTGCTTGGTTCGGGGCCGAATAGAATTGGGCAAGGAATCGAATTCGATTATTCATGCGTGCATGGTGTATTGGCTGCCAAGGAATGCGGCTACGAAACGATTATGATCAATTGCAACCCTGAAACAGTATCAACCGACTTTGATATTGCAGATAAATTGTACTTTGAACCGGTATTTTGGGAGCATATTTACGAAATCATCTTGCACGAAAAACCTGAAGGAGTAATAGTGCAATTGGGTGGACAAACGGCACTTAAACTGGCCGAGAAGCTGGATAAATATGGCATCAAAATCATTGGCACTAGTTATCAATCGCTCGATTTGGCAGAAGACAGAGGTCGTTTTTCAAAACTGTTGCAAGAATTAAGCATACCTTATCCCAAGTTTGGGGTAGTGGAAGATGCAGAACAAGCGGTAGATATTGCCAAAGATTTGGGTTATCCCTTACTGGTTCGCCCCTCTTATGTGCTGGGTGGACAAAGCATGAAAATTGTAATAAACGAGAAAGAACTTGAAAATCAAGTGGTGGAGATTCTCCGTCAGATCCCTGGCAATCAGATATTGGTCGATCATTTTCTGGAAGGAGCAATAGAAGCTGAGGCCGATGCGATATGCGATGGCGACAACAGCTACATTATTGGCATTATGGAGCATATTGAACCAGCCGGAATTCACTCAGGCGACTCCAACGCAGTGCTGCCTCCATTCGATTTGAGCGACCATGTAATCAAGCAAATCGAAGATATTACCCGAAAAATAGCCAAAGCGATGCAGGTGAAAGGGCTCATCAATATTCAGTTTGCCATAAAAAATGAAATCGTGTATGTAATAGAAGCCAATCCAAGAGCTTCCAGAACTGTGCCTTTCATTTGCAAAGCATACCAAGAGCCTTATGTGAACTATGCCACCAAAGCCATGTTGGGGGCAAAAAAGATAGCCGATTTTGACTTCAAACCGGTGAAAAAAGGCTACGCCATTAAGGTTCCAGTGTTCTCATTCAACAAATTTCCGAATGTAAACAAAGAATTGGGCCCAGAAATGAAATCGACAGGAGAGGCCATTTATTTCATTGACGACTTGGAAGATGAATTTTTCCAGCAGATATATTCAGAGCGGAATTTGTATTTGAGTAGGTAACGGAACATTCCGAAAGTTTAAAACTTTCGGAATGTGAATTATAGAAAAGATTAGGGAATAAAATTTTGAAAGCACGATGATGATTTAATTCTAAATTTTAGTAGATTTATCGAGAAATTGTATTTCCAACCAACTACAGTATTGCAATGAAAAAAATCATCTTACTATTTATTTCGATTGCAAGTATCTGCATCGAATCAACATCAGCCAATTTGCCTAGTGGCTATGTAGAGACTAGATTGGCCACAGGCCTTAATCCCACTGATATAGCCGTAGCCCCCGATGGGAGGGTTTTTATTTGTGAGAAAAATGGAAAAATAAGAATTGTAAAGAATGGCACATTACTTGGCACAGCCTTTCTTCAATTGCCAAATGTAGATACCAAAAATGAAAGGGGTCTTCAATCTATCGTTTTTGATCCCGATTTCATTACTGCACCATATATATATGTATATTACACTACTACACTCACAGGTTCGCACAACCGTGTGAGCAGGTTTACTGCCAATGGGGATGTAGCCACCGTAGCTTCAGAAGTTCCTTTATTAGATTTAGACAACTTGGGTGGTGGAGTACACAACGGAGGGCAATTGGTATTTATGAATGACAAGACTTTAATAGTAGCAGTTGGCGAGAATGGAATTACTAGTTTCTCACAAGATTTGGGATCCATGCTTGGCAAAATACACCGCATCAATAGAAATGGCAGCATCCCTACTGACAATCCATACAATTCGACACTCACTGGATTTTCAGCCTTGACAGGAAAATTTCGCTCCATTTACGCATTGGGTTTTCGCAATCCTTTCAAAGCAAATATTCAAGCCACAACTGGAAAAATATTCATAAACGATGTAGGAGGCGACAGCAGAGAAGAAATAAGTGAATTGCTAAGCGGGAAAAATTATGGATGGCCTGGTATTGAAGGGAAAATAACGAATCAAACCCCGCCAACGAACTACAAAGATCCTATATTCGATTATGCACGTAATGAAGGTTGCGCAATCACTGCTGGAGCTTTTTACAACCCCACAACCACCGCTTTTCCTTCCAGCATCATAGGTAAATACTTTTATGCGGATTATTGCAATGGATACATAAGGATGATTGACCCAACTAATCCAGTAGGCAGTATAGGTTTTGCCACAAATATTAGTCGCCCTATAGATGTGGAGATCGACAATGCTACGGGTTCAATGTATTATCTAGCGCGTGCCGGATTAGGCGGAGGAAGTGAACAAGATAATACTTCATCAAGCAATGGTGAACTTTGGAAAGTAGATTATAACGGGGCTTCAAATGTGAGCATCTCAGTCCAACCAAAGGGGAAATTAGTTTCGGAAGGCGAAAACACAACTTTTATTGTGAGTGCAAATGGTTCTCAACCTATTTATTATCAATGGCAGAAAAACAATGCGAATATTATGGGTGCCACTACGAATGGCCTGAACCTAGTAAATATTGCATTTGCAGACAATGGTGCAGCCTATAAAGCAGTGATTAGAAATGCTACTTCTACCATTACCAGCAATATAGCTCTGCTAACTGTGATTCCCAATTTACTGCCCAATGCCACCATTACAAGCCCAATGGGCAGTATTTTGTACACTGCTGGCACCACCATTACTTTCAGCGGCATCGCTACCGACCCTGAGGATGGCGTATTAGCAGCTTCGCAATTTGAATGGAAAATAGATTTGTACCACGATGCCCACAGCCATCCTGCATTAGATGCAGTTACAGGTGTCAAATTTGGTACGTATACTATTCCTACTATTGATGAAACTTCATCTAATGTATGGCTTCGCATTTCGCTAACTGTAAGAGACAATTTGAACGCCACAAAAACAATCCATACGGACGTATTTCCTCTGAAAGTAGGTATCACCCTTAATACAACACCTGCCGGTCTGAATTTAAAACTCGATGGAATGGAAGTAACAACGCCATATACATTTACTGGCGTTGTTGGAATTTTAAGAACCATCGAACCGGTAATCTCGCAGGTAACAGCTAATGGAAATTATACATTTTCAGGTTGGGCTCAAGGGGGCAACACCGTTCAAACCATAGCTACACCTGCATCAGAAACGGCATATACGGCTTATTTTGATTTCATTACTACCATTTCGGGCACAGTTCCTGGTATCAATACTTTACCAGGAGTCAACACCACGCCTGGTGTAGGCACGCTACCCGGCACCAATACTGTAACTGGATTAATAGATGTAAAGAGCTCAAAATCAATTGATATATTTCCGAACCCGACCTACGATAAAGTTCAAATAGAGGGATTTCCAATATTATCATTTCAGTTGTATTCCATCTTTGGCATTTTGCTTTTGGAAGGAAAAGCTGCTGAGGAAATTAATTTGGCATCGTTCGCCAATGGCTCTTATCTTTTGAGATTGCAGCTTTCAGATCGGACAACCGTCTGGAAAAAAGTGCTGAAGCAGTAAATTTGATGCACTATAATTTACAGATTTTCATGGATGAAAATGGCTAGTAGTCTAAGTACGAGATTGTAGTAATATTAGTACTTACACTAGCAGCCCTGTCCAGTTTTCGGTTTTTAATTTAAGGCTGGTTTTGGTATCTATTGTTTCATGGATTTTTTTCACAAAAGCATAGCAGGTAGCCGTTCTCAGTTCTAACTCTTCTGATATTTTATTCACGTTCAAATCTTTAAAAGTATAGCCTGCATAAGCGAGGTAAAGTGCTTTTTGAATCGGGAATTTTATGTTATTAAACAAGGTGTAAGCAGTAGCTGACTCTTCATATTTGCAAAGCTTGCACTTTCGTACAAATGGAATGTTGATATTACTATATCTTTTAAATTTGCATTTTCTACACTCAAAGCCATTTTTCCACTTCAATTCAGAGAGGAATGAAAGGCAAGCATCGTCATTTTCAAAAGTTTGGGTAAATTCTTTAAAATCAACATTCATTTTCATTACCCTTACTTTTTGCAGCATCTCCAAATCTAGATTCAGTTTTTCATTGTCTTCTTGCAAAAGTCTATTTATTTGCCTTTCTTGTTCGAGCAATTTCACATTTGCCTGCTTTATTTCGATGGTTCTTTGCTCTACTACTTCCTCCAAATGCAGGTTGTATGCCTCTTTGAGTAGCAGATTTTCATTTTGTAATTCTATTGTTTTTACTTGCTCCAATTCTTTATTCTCCTGAAGCACGATTATTCGATCGGTAAGTGAAAGGGTAAAAAGTAACACTTCTATGGTACTGAAAATATAAAAAAACATGCCTGTCTCATCAAAATATAAGCGAATAGCTTTGCTAATAAAATCTAGCGGGTACAAATAGCTAACTACCATTTCTGTATGCAATACTATTCCAAGATATAGAATGGTAAAGGATAGTAAATAATATCTGATGTGCTTAGTACCTGCTCGAAAAGCAATTACTCCGCCAATGAAAGAGGGTAGCAACAATATACTGTCCACCATTACATTGTGCAAAGGCTCAATTTTTAAAATGATTCCTACAGCTAAGATCAATAATCGGCTGCCCGCACATATTTTAATTATTGTATCTAATAAAGGGTATTCTTTTTTCGTGTTTAAAAATTCGCGCGAATACAGCAATAAAAAAAAGGTGATGAATGCAAATGGTAAAGTTTCGGTAAAGAAATTATTTATATAAATACCCAATAATGGATTTAGAAAAGTCCAAGAGCACAAGCAGTACACAAGAAGCATTAATAAGTACAACATATACAGCAAGTAAATTCGGTCTTTAAGCCTAATTAATAGCACTATTGAAAAAAGTAGCACAAAAGCAATGATGGTTAGGTAAGCTGTATAAAAAATGAAATTGAATGTCGATTTATTAAATAAGTATTTGTAAGTAGCAATCCTAAAGCCTAAGCCTGTAAATAGATGGCTACTTAAATTTACATAATAAGTCTGTTCAGCTTGACTATAAGGTAAGGCAACTAAATAGCTATTTGAGAAAAAAACTCGCTGCCAAAAATAGCTTCTTTTATCAATAAGCACTTTTGAGTATTTCCCATCTTGTAAAGGAATATATACACAGCCATCATAATTCGTTAATCCATATATCAAATAACTTTTGTTTGTGTTGTTTTTCAGCCTAAAACGTAGCCAGTACTGCTTTTGAGGCGTGGCTATCTTTCGGCTGTCAGGTATTCTGTAGTATTTTAAAGTAGAATCTGAAACTATTTTTTCAAATGATATATTGTGGTTGCTGCTATCAAGTAAATCATAATGAATAGCCAATACTTCATCAGAGTCTGTGATAGTATTGCGGTTGTCGTGCAGCAATGGAAGTTGCAATAAAAGTAAAATGCCATAGATCGCATTTGCCATAATATAAACAGAAGAAATAATCAATTTGATGTTGTGGTTTAAAGAATGGGTGGTATAAATTCATGTAAATAGCCTCTATACGCAATAGCCGAATAATAATCTATTGATTATCAGTCACTTAAAGTGATTTTTTCAAAAGTAGCTAAACGTTATTAACTACAAAATTACACTATTTTAAGTTTAAATATAATTATACTGATAGAAATAGCCCATACTTTTATGCTCAGGCAATGCCGGGCTTTAATTATTATTAACTGTCAAATCAATTTAATCATGTTCAAATTTACCATTTACAAAAAAGTACTCTATAGACTACTAGGATGCGTTGCAATATTTATTGCTTCATTTGGTAGCTATGCACAATCATTTACTTACTCAGAAGGTAATGGAATTGCAGTTGATGTTAGCAACACCGATTTGTTGCAGGCTTTTGGCTCTGTTTCAGCGAGTTCAGGAAACTTTAATCAAGAAGGTACAGCTGGAATAAACACCCTTACAAATGGCAATGCAAATACCGCAAATTCAGATTTAGCCCAAATAGGCGATAATTCCAGCATCACTTACTCACTAGATGTTTCTACTAATTACGAAGGCTATAATATTGATGAAATCAGCATATACACCAGCTGGCAAGATAATGGACGTATTAGGCCCAATGTGAGCGTTTACTACGCCTTGGCTTCTAATCCGGCAGCATATATTTTCTTAACAACTGCAAATTACTCAAGTATAACAGTTGCGGGGGCTAATCCTTATGTAAAATCTAACTACTTAGTGTCAGGAGGAACTTTAACAGGCGTTGCTAAATTGCGATTTGATTTTGGAAATCAAGAAGGAGGCGTAGGGTATTCTGAAATTGATATTTCCGGAAGTACAGTTCCCATTTTAGTCGCTATAAATCCTTTAAGTATCTCTTTCGATGTAAACGGAAGTAGCTCGGTAGTGAGCATAACATCACCTATAAACTTAGCCATTGCTAACCCTTCTAATATAAATTCCTCAAGCTTATCAGTTTCTTCTGCTGCGGGTACTTCGCTTATTACGTTTACCGCAGCGGCATTTTTGGGTAATCAAGCCATTTCTGGAGATATTAGTCTTTCCGGCAATAATTTTTATAAAGCAATCGCCTACACCTACGATGTGCAATTTGCAAGTACTCTTAGCATGCTTACTTTTTCAGGGAATGGAGGCACAATGTTTAATACCATTACTTCAAATGTGGCTATGGTGCTTTCCGATAATGGAGGTTTGATTGTAAGCCCTAGTAGCATCGGTGTTGGCTCTACTGTACTTACAGTTACCGCACCAGTTAACTATAGATTTTTTGTAAAAACTGGAGCCATAACTTTCTCTGTAGGATCTACAAGTAGACAAATAAATTATTCTATTGACAAAACCACCAATGGAATAGCCAGCGATATATTGGTTTACGAACCGTTCGATTATGCTTTGGGCAATTTGAATTTACCCACATTCAATGGTGGAGTTGGGCTTTCTTCAAATTGGATTCTTGGAGTAAATGGAAATGGAAATAGTAGTAATGCTGACTTTAGAATAAAAAACAGCCCAGTATTTGAGTATAGTGGCTTGGCAAGTGTCAGCAATTATATCACAGGAGGCAATAATCAAGATGCTGGAACGAACATTGGAAGACCTATTGATCTTAACTACGGATCGATACCAAGCTATTTGGATGCAAATAATGTAATTGGGAAACCGGGCGAAACTCTTTACCTAAGTTTTGTAATGTCTAAAACTGCACAATGGAGAGACCATGAAAATACGGTGACACTTTACAATGGAACAGATCCATCTAATGGAAGCGGAAAACGTTTGGTCGAATTTGGTTATTTTAATAATGTGGCTTCAGTTAATGGTGGTCCTTATCCTGTAGGGATAAGAACGGGAGGAAGCAGTACGAATTCAGGCTCTGAATTTAGTATTAATCAAGATACGCCATCATTAATGGTATTAAAAATTCAGTTTGGTGCTACACAGCATACTTTCACAGGTTTTGTGAACCCAACAGTTGGCAATTCAGAACCAGCACCCATGGTTGGCCCTTCTGTATACACATTTGATGCAAATACAAGCGGTTTCTCGCAAATTGCTTTTTCACTTGGCAATGATAATTGTTGCTATGGAGAAAATGGTGCCAATCAAGGCAGTGGCGTATTTGATGAATTGAGATTGGGAAAAACGTATGCTTCAGTAGTGCCTGCTCGTATAATTCTTCCATTAACCGGGTTGAATATCACAGGCACAAAAACGATTAATACACCTGCAGGCACTACACAATTATCTGCTGATATTATTCCTGGCAATGCTTTACAATCTTTGGTTGTAAGTTGGAGTTCATCAAATACTACCAAGGCATCTGTGTCACCATCAGGCTTAGTTACTGGTGTTACAAACGGAGTGGTTACCATTACTGCCACTGCTACCAATCCGCTTAATGCGACTGTGTCTGGGATGTTAGTATTAACTGTTTCTGGGCAGTTAGATCAAGTGTATCTTTCAACTTTAGATTGGGTAAGTGCAACAACAGGCTTTAGCACTGTTAAAAAAGACAAATCAGTAAGAAACAATCCTCTTATATTAGGTGGCATTACTTATCAAAAAGGAATTGGGATACATGCAAATGGAGAAATAATATATAATCTCAATGGGGCATTTGAAAAATTCACTTCCCAAATTGGTGTAGATGATGAATCCACTGCTCAGGGATCAGTTAAATTTCAAGTGTTTGGCGATGGCAATTTGCTTTATGAAAGTGCAGTAATTTTTCGTGCAGACCCTTCTGTTTTTATAGAAGTGCCATTACTAGGGGTAAACGAATTGAAACTTGTTGTAGACCAAGCAAACGGCAGCAATGATAACGATCATGCCATTTGGGCAGATGCTAAATTGTTTGTTTTGATTCCTATTACCAGCGTTACAATTAATTCACCAAGTACAACGATAGCCGGGAATAGCACTCAGATGCTTTCATTTACAGGATCTTCGCTTCCTTCAAATGCAAATCAAAACCTTACTTGGGCGGTAGAATCAGATCCAAAAGTTTCTGCATTTATTGATTCTGTTTCCGGAGTTTTAATGGTTTCGACTAATGAAGTTGGAATGGTAACTGTTACAGGTACAGCATTTTATCCAACAACTGTAAAAAACAGTGTAATAGTATCAGTTAAAGCAGTGCCGATTTCTGCTACTGGTATTTCTATCAATGGTGCTGCCAATGGAAAAGTGAATATTAACCAAACGGTAGTGCTTAATGAAGTGTACACTCCAATAGGGCAGGTAAATCAATTGGGCGTTACTTGGTCTTCTTCCGACCCATCTATTGCTTCTGTAGCCAATGGAACTGTATCAGGGCTTGCTTTGGGTACTGTTACCATCACAGCCATTTACGCACTTGACAATAGCATTAAAGCCACAAAAGTTATCAAAGTTGTAGTTCCGGTTACTTCAGTATCAGTATCCGGTGTTTCTTCTCTAATGGTCGGAGGAACTACAACGCTTGTAGGCATGGTTGCCCCTGCTAATCCCTCAGACCCAGCACTTACTTGGAGTTCATCAAATACTTCAAGGGCTACTGTAAACGCAGCCACTGGTGCTGTCAGCGCTATTTCTATTGGTATAGTTACAATTACCGCCACCTCAGTAGATGGCCCTTCTGGCAGTGTAGAGTTAACCATTTCTCCTATTCTGGTGAGTTCAATTACTATCTCTGGTAATAGTCAAATAGCTAAGGGAGCTTCCAGTCAACTATCAGCTTCTATTCTTCCAGCGAATGCGACCACTAAAACTTTAACGTGGACTACTTCAAATTCAAATATAGCCACAGTTACTGGTTCGGGGTTAGTAAGAGGATTAAACTTAGGGGTGGTTACTATTACTGCCACCTCTGTAAGTACGCCTTCTATCTTAGCTTCTTATGAAATTAGTGTATTGCCAATCAATGTAACTTTAGTGGGCATTGCAAATGTCAGTGTTGCCAAACGTACATTAACTGTGGGAGGTGTGTTAACTGTAACTGCAATAGTATTACCAGCAGCTGCTACCAACAAAGCTGTGGTTTGGTCTAGCTCTAATGAAGCTATTGCATCTGTAACCAGCTCAACTGGTGTAATCACTGCCTTGAGTGCTGGTGTTTTTACCATTACAGCTTCTTCCGTAGGTTCACTTACTGTATCGGCCATGATAGTATTGACTGTTACTGATACGCAGCTTTCTACCACTTCTGAATTGGCATCGGCAATTGGGCTTTATCCAAATCCTACAGAAGACATGCTTTACATTGTGGCAGATGGCTCAGTAAATATTTTGACAGTTAGTATCATCAATATTTCCGGTTCTGAAGTTTACACTCAATCTGGCATAGCTGCCATTTCAGTTGGGGCGTTACCTAAAGGAATGTACGCAGTAAAAATTGTATCAGACAAAGGAGTGGTAATAAATAAAATTTTAGTTGAATAATAAATTGTAAAGAATAAAGTAGTTGTAGTTTAATTTCATAAAAGGCTTGAGAGTTTCTCTCAAGCCTTTATTAACCTCTAAGTAAGTTAATAAAGGGTGAATACTATTGAATGTAAATTTTATATTAAAACTTAAATATATGTAAAGATTCACAAAACAAATAGGCTTTCCGTTTCATCGCTAGTCGCCATATCTTCTTTAGATAGTTAATATTACCGGATAATCATTTACAAGCTTTTTACCCTCACTTACTCCAATAAATAGGATGTTAATTAACAGTAAAAACAAAATTACTTCACTCGAAAGAAACAATCGTTTTTTTCTCTATTTAACAATAAACTATTAAAAATCTAATAATGAAAAAACTATTCAATCTCGCATGCGCAGGGTTAATCAGTATTTCCTGTGCGTTTTCACAGGCGCTGGGCTTAACCAACGATTTCAATTCTAATTCCTCAGCAGGCTGGGGTTCTTATGCGTCTTATCAGTCTACTGCTGTAAATCAAGAATTGCAAGTAGTGACAAATAAAAGTTCATGGGATGGATTTAGCTATTATTTTGGGCAAACGATAAATATTTCGGCCAATCCTTATGCCAGTATTAGGGTGAAGACTACTCGAGACTTAAACATCACTATGTACATTCGTGATGTTAATAATAATTATCAGTCGGCAAAAGTTAATCCTAATGAAGTGATTGCTTCTAATTATTATACAGAAATCTCTTTTAATTTCAGTCAAATTGTGGGGGTTGATCTCACACGAATCAAGGAGATACAGATTGATATTAATGGGGGTCATCTTTACAAAGGCACATTCTTTCTGGATGATTTTAAAATTGGCAACGTAGCTGCTAAATCTGCTACATTGACTAACATCCCGAATCAAGGAACTTTCTTAAATGCTGGTCAATCAACCATAAATTTAAGAGGGATAACGGATGGTACAAGTGGAACGAATGCCATTTCGATTTCAGCTACAAGCTCTAATACGGCATTGATACCCAATCCCACCATCGTATATTCTTCTCCAAACACTTCAGGCCAGTTGAGATTTACCCCGGTTGCAAATGCTACAGGCACGGCAACCATCTCTGTGAATGTGACCGCGCCCAATACCAATGCAACAAAAGTAGTAAATTTTGAAGTGGCGGTAGAAGGCAATCTTGCCCCTAAAATCACGCAGGTTGAGGATCAGATCGCCAAAGTGGCCGAATCCACCACCATCAATCTTGCCGGAATTAATGATGGAAACCCGAATGCTAAGCAAACTATTTCAGTTTCTGCTTCGAGCTCCAATACAGGTATTATTCCTAATCCCTCTGTTAGCTATACTTCCGATAATGAAAATGGATCTATCACATTTACTCCCTCTTCTGCTGGCCAAGTAAATGTTTCCATTACAGTTTCTGATAATGCTGGTACAGCTGGTGGAGGTTTAGACCAAAGGGTGATGACATTTAGAGTAACCAGCTATGCGCTGCTTAATGGAGTGCCTGCATTTAACGCAATCTCAAATGAATTTCTACTTAAAAACACTGGTCAAAGAACTATAAACATCACCGGTTTAGATGATGGCGATGCATCTGCATCTCAAAATCTTGCCATAAGTGCAACCAGTTCTAACACTACTTTGGTTTCAAACCTTACAGTAAACTATACGCAAGGGCAATCTACTGCAACTTTGACTTATACACCAGTGAGTAACGCTGTAGGAACGTCAACTATCACAGTAAATGTGACCGACAATGGCGCCAATGCCAATAACAATGGCAATCAAACTACAAGCAAAACATTTGATATACAGGTGAGGGAGATTCCTATTACAGGATTTGCAGATGAGTTTAATGACGGTGTAGTAGGAGCAGGTTGGGGAACCGGAGAAGGCGCACATGATGTGACAGAAAGCGGAGGTATTATGCAAATACTTGTTGATAAATCTAGAACGAACAATGTTTGGGCAGGTGCATGGTATGGTATTCCTAATGAATTGGATCTTACCCAATATCCTTATATGAGTATTACAATGAGAGTTTCAAATGCACCAAAGGAAATGCTGATCTTTCTATGGGATGCTTTTGATAAATACAACACCGGAGGAACGGTTTCTAAAACAGTATCAGGGGGTTTTGTAGAATATTATTTTGATTTCTCAGGCAAAAACAAGGACGGCAGTGGCAATATTGTTGATTTTTCAAGGATCAAAGCATTGTTATTCAACTTTGAACCAGGCAGAATGTACACTGGAAGTTTCTATTTTGAAGATATAAGAATAGGATCTCAGGCACGCAGAGACCCAGCCTCAATCGTTCCTAGAGTGAGTTTTAATCCAATTGGTGATGTAACTCCTACAAGAAATGCTGGTGTTCAAAATGTGGTAATTTCAGCATTGACAAACGGATCAGGCGGCACTACTGGTATTTCATTGAATGCCAGTAGCAGCAATACTTCTTTGGTTTCCAATCCTTCACTTACAAGCGTGGGCACTGACGGAAGAGCTACTTTGTCGTTCACTCCGGTGGCAGGACAAACAGGACAAGCAAGAATTTACGTTTCTGCGGCTTATCCAGGTGCTGTCACCAAACACGATACTTTATCCGTAGATGTGGTTGACCTGGCTGCAAATGTAGTTAGCAATGTGGCTGTAAGTGTAAATACTGCTAGTACACATCAATCTATCGATGGCTTTGGCGGGTTTATGTACTGGGATACTGACATAGAATTAGCCGTAAATTCTACAAATGATATGGGCCTATCTATGGTTCGGTTTGGGATGTTTGACGAAGGTTTTGAAGCAGTGAATGATAACAGCAATCCAAACATTATCAATCATGATGCCTTTAATTACAGTGCCATTAATTTCGAACTGATTAGGCAATTGAGTCAGCGGACTTCTGTGCAAAAGTTTATTTTAACCATGTGGAGCGCACCAGATTGGATGAAGTTAAATAAACATAGCTCCAGCCCCAATGGCTATATGCAGGATAATAGGGTGATGCCTGAATATTATGAAGAATATGCAGAACACATGGTAGCCATAATCAAAGCCATCAAAGCTAGAACTGGAGTGGAGTTGTACGCTATTAGCTTACAGAATGAGCCTCAATTCAACCAGTTTTATCCCTCAGCCTTAGTTAATCCTCAAGAAATGAGAGATATGATTAAAATTGTAGGGCCCCGTATGGAAGCCGAAGGATTGAGCACTAAAATATATGCTGCCGAAGTTTTGCCTGCTCAAGGCGGCTTGAAAGATTACCTTGATGCAGTATATAATGACCCCGCTGCTAATCCATACCAACAAATTGCTGCACTTCACAATTATGATACGGATGGTATAAATGTAGGCGGAGCAGGTGCTGCACAATGGGCAGACTATTATGGCTGGGCATCTAGAACACCCTATCCAAAAGTAACTTGGATGACTGAAACATCTGGACATCCAAATACATGGAATGGTTCAGTAGATTTGATGGCTAATATTTACAACGCTCTTAAATTCGGTAAAATTAGTGCCTGGGTTTACTGGTCAATATTTGTGGGTGAAGGTTCAGCAGAATTTGGTTTGGTGATAGATAAACTGCCAAGTATCAAATACTTTGTTTCCAAAAACTATTATAAATACGTAAGACCGGGTGCAGTAATGGTAGATGCCACATCGCCTGATGCTGATGTATTGTCACTGGCTTTCAAACATACTGCTGAAAATACTTTCACCTCTATACTGATCAATAAAAGTTCGGTTGCAAAAGTAATACAGCTTACTGGCCCAGGTATTCCTATTACTTTGGCAGCATACACTACTTCGGCAAGCAAAAGCTTTGAGCAAAGTGCAGTTTCCAATGGCTTGGTGATACTGCCTCCTTCTAGTATTGTAACCGTTTATGGTTCAACTAGTGGAACGGTTGATAATCAAGTACCTAGCGTTCCTGCAAACTTAGCTTCTCCTAGTAGAACTTCAACTTCTGTGGATTTAACATGGTCGGCTTCTACCGATAATGTAGGAGTAACAGCATATGAAGT
This sequence comes from uncultured Bifidobacteriaceae bacterium, assembly GCA_964565665.1. GTDB lineage: Bacteria > Bacteroidota > Bacteroidia > Cytophagales > UBA9547 > CAZMFZ01. The sequence continues at coordinate 33,156 of CAZMFZ010000008.1, forward strand.
ATTTCGTGGTGGTACTTTAGTCGGAACCACTTCAAATGCCAATTATTCAGTAGGAAGTTTGTCAGCTAACACCGCTTACAGCTTTACAGTAAATGCAAAGGATGCAGCAGGGAATACTTCTGCAGCAAGTAGCGTGTTGAGTGTAACTACAAATGCGGCTACTACTGGTGGCCCTGTAGGATATACTTTCTGTTCCAACGAAGGGCAAAATTGCATTTTGACAGGTACCCAGGATATTGCTTATGGAGCAGACGGTTCTTTTTCATACTTGACGAATCAAGCAGGTTCTGTAGGTTGCAACAATGGTACATTTGGAGATCCTATAAGTGGTGTATCTAAAAGCTGTTATGTAAAAGCTTCATCTACAGGCAATTGTACTGTTGACGGTAGATTAACACGTGAAGTTTGGACAGGCATTGCAGGAACAGCAATTTCCAATCTGACAAGCAGCACAAACTATCCGAATACTCCAAATTCTACAAGCCAGGTTACTTTATTTGAAGCACCAGTTGATATTTCTGACAACTATGGTCAGCGTATCAGCGGTTATGTTTGTACACCTCAATCAGGAAATTATACATTCTGGATTTCCGGTGATGACAACAGTGAATTGTGGTTAAGTACAGATGCAAATTCAGTTAATAAAACCAGAATAGCATATGTTCCTGGATGGTCTAATTCAAGAGAGTGGACGAAATCTTCTGAACAACAATCTGCTTCCATTGCACTTGTGGCTGGACAGAGATATTATATTGAAGCTTTAATGAAAGAAGGAGGCGGAGGCGATAACCTAGCTGTAGGATGGCAATTGCCTGATGCAACTTTGGAAAGACCTATTCCGGCTACTAGAATAGCTTCATTTACAGCAGTTGCAGGCACTGGTTTAACTGGTGCTTACTATGACAATCAGGATTTCACTGGAGCACTTTTGAGCAGAATTGATGCGACAGTAGATTTTGACTGGGGTAACAGTTCACCTGCAACTTCTATGGGCTCTGATCAATTTTCTGTAAGATGGACAGGTGAAGTAGAAGCTCCAGTATCAGGTTCATATACTTTCAGTACTACTTCCGATGATGGCGTAAGGCTTTCTATCAACAATGTACAAGTAGTGAATAACTGGACACTCCACGGACCAACTACAGACAATGGAACAGCCATGTCGCTTTCAGCAGGTCAAAAATATAATGTAAACATGGAGTTCTTTGAGGCATCGGGTGGTGCTGTAGCTAGGTTACTCTGGGCATATCCAGGACAAACCCAACAAGTGGTTCCTCAAAGCAGATTATTTCCTACAACTGGAGCTAGGTTAGGCGTTGATGAAAAAGCCTCAGACTTCGAAATGTACCCTAACCCGGCCAATGAATTGGTAAACATTCGACTTTCAAATCAATTTGAAGGCATTGTAGTGGTGTCAATAGCTGATGTGAGAGGCGTAGCGGTAGCGACAGAGCAATTCAATCATTCGGAAAGCGAAGTACATACCATATCTACTTCGTCATTTGCTTCAGGTGTTTATATTGTAAGTGTTCGGTCAAACAACCTATCAAAAATTGTACGCCTAATTATTCAATAGTGTAAATAAGAGTAAAATAGAAAGCGAAAGGGCTGCCGATTATTGGCAGCCCTTTTTTTGCCTATATTAAAACCAAAGCATAGGCAAAAAATATTATAGTAACAGGCTGATTATTAGATATTTATGCAATTCGTAACCACTCATAATTTGAGTTAGCAAAATTTATATCTGCAGCAATTATTCAGATTTTGAAAAGGTATAAAATAGCAAATAACTGAGGTTTATGGGTGCTGTAGTTTGCAAGGCAGTGATAATATTCTTATTCCGCAAAACATAGTTTCGTGCTGAAATTTTTAACAGAAAAAGGCACTGGCATCCAATAGCTGGTAGCTGAATAAGGATTACAAATCAACTGGAAATTTACCTCAAAAATTGGGGTACATTTTTTGTATTACAACCCCATTTTAAAAGTAAACATTTCTAGTTTAGTATTCCAATACGCACGACTTAGGCGGAAAGAAAATAGTAAAACCTATTTTGATTGGCTTCTTAGTTTTCATACCACAATTGATTGAATATAAATATAAAAAGTCCTGACTCAGAGAATCAGGACTTTTCACAAATTTCTATCTATGATTTAGTTTTTTGAAATCTTCACAGTTTTAGCACCTAGAAATGAATCGTTTATTTTTAATATATACAATCCTGCCGGCACATTCGCTAAAGAAAGTTTTGCTGTTGCTGAATTGAATGTTCCCGAAAACAATGATTTTCCATCTACATTCCTTAATTCTATCGTAGCATTGTCTGATAGCCCACTAATATTCACTTCATTTTCTGCCGGATTAGGATATACTTGTAATCCTGTTTCTTCAATTACGTTTGTTTCAGCTTCCATTCTGCCACCAAGTGGAGTTCCACCTGCTTGCAAGGTTACTAAACTTTTGGCAGGAAGAACCAATGAATTACCAGTGGTATAAGTACCTACATTCAAACAGTTTTCAAGATTTGTACTTCTGAAAATAGTATAAGAACCCGGCAAGTTTGCACCACTTACATTTACTGGTTTGCTGCTTGTGCCATTGTTGATGATTACCACCGTGTTAGTACCATTTCCAGTATGCTCGTATGCAGTCACAAATAAGTCTGAATCCGTGGTGGTAGCTTCTACACGTCTTGCATTGGGGCGTATATAGCGATAGAAGTGCTTAGAAGCTGCGTACTTCCTATTGGTAACCAATCTGCTCATCAAACTATAATCACTTACGTTGGCTCCCCCATTTTCACTTCCTTGCCACCATACCCAGCCCGACATATTTCCATATTTCAAACCTGAGTAAATATCTTGTGCCAAACTTAATGCACCGGGCTTAACAGTGCCATCACCAAGGGTAGTGTTCTCCCAATTTTCAGTGTAGCCTGAGGTTTCGGTCATCCAAGCACGTTTTCCAAAAGGGGCCACATACTCATTTTTTACGTTTGTCCAATAGGTATTCAAGTTAGAACCTGATGATGCAGCTACTCCATCTGAATAGCCATGCACGGCTACTATATCCATCAAATTATTGGCCGAAGTATTATTTTTGATAGCTGTTTGATAAAACCAAGGAATATTAATATCTCTCCCTTCCATATCCAGCATATTTTCAGCCCCAAACACTTTTACATTTGGATATGCTTGTTTTAGGGCAGGTATCACCCCATTTATCATTTCTACATACCAAGAGGGTTGGTAAAAACAACTATTAAAAGGTTGAACAAAATAGGGTTCGTTTTGTGGACTAATGGCATACACATTTATTCCTTCATTAGCGTAGTTTTGAATACCAGTTTTTAGCCAGTCGGCAAATTGCGGGTATTTTGTTGGGTCTAAGGCGCCACCCCATTTAGCACCGCTTGTATGTGGTTGAGCAGGTTGGCGCACAATATCACTATTAATGGCACATTTCATTGAGCTTGGTGGCGACCATACAGTAAATATGTGTTTCAAAGGCACATTATATTCTAAGGCTTTATTATTTATGCTAATTACAACCGGTCTTTGTTTTGCCCAATCAGCATCTTGCCCACTATACTGATCGGCAGGAGGATATAGTTCGTTTCTCCAAATGGAAACTCCCAAGTCAGAAATAATCAGATCGGCCCAAGCATCAGAAATTAAAGCACCACCAGACCACCATACATCTTCTGCACCGAAAAATCCAAAACCGTCAATCGTTTGGTATTTTGTAGCTTTTGTAACTGTGATAGGAGTGCCGCCTCCAGTATTTGCACTTGTAGTTACATTCAAAGCTGTTGATTGTGCCGACCAATTGCTTGCAGCATCTCTAGCTCTTACTCGCATACTATAAGCCGTATTTGCTGTCAAGCCTGTTACGTTGAAAGAAGTAGCGGTTGGCGTACCAATAGATGTACTTCCTCTGAATACTTCATAGCCTGTTACGCCCACGTTATCTGTTGAGGCATTCCAATTTAATGTGAACGAAGTTTGTGAAACATTGGCAGATGAAATACCTGCTGGAACACTTGGTGCTTGTGTATCGCCACCAGATCCTGATCTGCTCAATACACTATTTGGTATCAATTGTTTTGAAATTCCAGGTCCGCTATAGCGTACTTCTAGGCCTTCACCACCCCCATTTTCAAAGAAAGTAACCTCAATAGTTTGAGAACCTGCCGCTAGGGTAATGTTGCCAGAGGCCTCTTGCATACCGTGTAAACCATCGTTATTCACCACCTGAGTTCCATTGATATATAGTTTAGAACCATCATCAGAAGTAGTGAAGAAAGTATAAGCACCTGCTGTAGCGATATTGATATTTCCTGTATATCTAAATGCAAATTGATCATTTCTATTTCTAGGTGTCAAATCAAAATTGTCAACTGTTCCTGTTTTTACTGTAGATAAACCTCCAAAATTGGGTAGTACACTAAATGTGCCTTCATAATATTGGTAGTTCAACCCTTGAGTGCCACCACCTGCTGAGTTTTTAACATAGCAAGATTTTACAACTCCTGCTATCGGATCTCCAAAAGTAGCATTGCTACAATCGATCGACCCAGTTCTATTAGTCAAGTAATTAAAAGAACCATTGGCACCATAAGCCACATCCATTGTGCCTGTAAGTAGGCATGTTTGACCTTCAGATGAACATAAAGTAAATCCACTGGGACCACCACCAGTGGCAGCACTAGTAGTTACGCTTAATGTTGATGATTGAGCCGACCAATTCCCAGCAGCGTCTCTTGCTCTAACTGACATGCTATAAGCTGTATTCGCACTCAAACCAGTTACATTATAGGAAGTTGAACTTGGAGTGCCAATAGAAGAGCCATTTCTAAACACTTCATAACCAGTTACCCCTACATTATCAGTAGAAGCTGCCCAGTTTAAAGTGAAAGAAGTTTGAGAAATACTTGCGGAAGATAAGCCTGTAGGAACTGATGGTGCTTGGGCATCACCTGCATTGGCAGTAGTACCCACAATTTCCAAATCATCGCCAGTTGATTCGCCTAAGCCGGCAGACTCATATGTATTGGGGCTTGCTCCATAAATATAGATTCTGAATTCAGTTTCAGTGGGAATAGAAGCATGATTTGAAATCGTTATAGAAACAGACGCTGCTCCATTCCCTCCGTTATGAGAATTTGTGGCCATTACATTCCCTGCTGCAAATCCATTTTTGCTGGAAAACAAAGCAAACGATCTCGCTCTATTTTGGCTCACAGGTCGGTAATTGATAGAATTGATTGTTACACTCTTCCCTGAAATCGGAGCTATTTTGAATGAAATATATTCATTGCCTGAAATAGCTTCTGCCAGTGTAGTCGCCATTTGAGCGGAAGCTGTAAAGCCATTCCCAAGAAAATTAATAGCCGACAATCCTGATCCAAAACTGGTAGATAAATTCGTAGCTGAAATATTTGCATCTTTAACATAGGCAGCTTTGGTAGTGCTGCCACCAGAGGTGTTAAACTCCCATTTAGCTAATGAAACTTGGGCATTTGCAGTAGCAATAAATGCTAGGCAGCATAGTAACGCATAGTAAAAGCGAAAATTTTTAAAGTAGATACGAGTACCTAAACTCGACCCTCGTAGCAGATTTGTTTTCATATTTTAAAGTTGTAGTAAGTGAAAATTAAATTAACGAAAGCAAAGATATAGCCCTATTCTAACAAAATAATCATATTTCAACTATAAATAGTTAAATTTTAGGGCTGTTTCCGTTTTAGTAAAGTATACTACCTTGGGGTAACAAATTGATATCCAAGAATATAGTATTTGCCTAAAGCGTATATTTATAGTTGGATTAGTATTTTACAATTTTTTCTTAGATATTCAACAAATGTGAACTTCATTTGACTATATGATTCCTATACTATTCGCAACAATTATTTTACAATTACAACTTATAAATAACAATTTTAATATATTTTCAGAAAATGATTTATTAATCAAAACGCAGTATGATATTTTAGATCATAGCTATTCAAATATAACTTTTCATCGCGTTTTATCAGATAGCACTTTAAAGTTTTACACACTTTCCGATGTTGAAAAAATTTCCAAGCCTGGAGTAAATTATTGGCTAAGGATTAGATTAAAAAATAATTCTGGACAAAGTTGTGTATTGGCAGGGTTTAAATATTTTGATGGATTTGTATTTATTCCCGATTCAGACGGACACTATAAAAAAATACCGATAATTAGAAATAGCTATTTGTGGGAGCGAAGTTTTTTCTCTAATGATTATGTGGTGCCGCTTGCCTCTTCTAATAAGAATCAAACTTATTACCTTAATATTTATACCAATCTAGAAACAGGGTTAGGCTGCTACATTGCTAGTTATAAGTATATGTATAACAAAACCGTAATCAATTTTGTGTTTTATAGCATTTGCATAAGTATTATTTCATTTGTACTCCTATTTTCAATTGTTCTGCTAATAAAACTTAGAGACAGGCTTTATCTATTTTACGCCTTATATTATTTTCATTGATAATTTATTGCCTTACATCCTGGAATTTCCTTTATCCATTTTTTAATATTTACATGGATAATTTTTATGTAGAATCTATTCCATTTACATTTATCACTGTGTTTCTATTGCTTTACAGCAGGGAATTTTTAAATACAAAGCATAATTTCCCTTTGCTACACAAGCTAATTTTAGTGGCTGTATTTGCCAGAATAGCCCTTTTTATAGTAGGATATAGCTTTCAGATTAATTTTCTTCATCATTCGCTTATTGATAATTTTCTATTATTACCTTCTGTGATAGGGGGAATATTGGTATACCAAAAAGGCGAAAAGCATATTCGTTTTTACCTTATATCTTTTGCTATTTTATTTATAGGGTTTATTCTTCATTCTACTTTTGAAGGGGTGTTTTATCGATTAGATTTTATGAAAAATTCTGTAGGATTTTATTTTGATGAATACGGAATGATATTCTTCATTTTTATAGTAATTGAAGTTCTGTGTTTTACTTTTTCCCTCACGGAGCGGATACTCAATCTGCGAAAAAATAGAGAGTGGGATCAACATCAAACCATTCAACTTCAGAAGGAAATAATAGAACACGTAAAAGAAAATTTTTCAATAAAAGAGCAATACAGCCTGCATTTGGAAGAAATAGTAGCACTTAGAACGAATGAAATAAAAGAAGCCAACATGAAATTACTTGAACAGGCTTTGCATATCAATAAGCTTTTAAAGGAAGATAATGACAAATTAAATCTGGATTTGGAAGTTTTGCATAAAGTAAGGGTAATGAAAACCAATGTAGATTTCGATGAATTTGTTGGCACTTTTGATAATGAGGCCACATGTCTTTCTTTGCTTTCAGAACTTAAATGGAAGCAGGGATATCAATGTCGTAAATGCAAGTTTAATAAATTTACTAAAACCAATGTGCCTTATGAACGCAAGTGCAAACTATGCAAATATGAAGAATCGGCAACTGCTAACACCTTGCTTAACAATATCAAATTTCCAATTCAAAAAGCCCTTTATCTTGTGTATGCGGGCTATTCGTTTAAAGATTTAAATGTACATAAACTTTCAGAAGTGCTGGAATTGCGAACTGCTACTTGTTATGGATTCATGAAAAAAATAAAGGAAACAATGGCAAATCAAAAACATACAAAATTTGAAAATCTTAATTGGACTAATATTCTAATTTAATTTACTATTGTTACCATCCCAAAGCTGGTAGTTAATTAAGCTTTATAAAATCAATTGACAAAAGGCTAATCTGGTTCAGATTAGCCTTTTTTTGTTGAACGTCACCCACAAAACGCTCCTTATCCGATTTTGTGAGCAATAAATTTGATTAAGTGATCAATTATCAATCGGCTCTTAACTCAACATCTAAAACGAGGTGTTGAATCGGCTTTTCTGGGTTTTTTATTTGAGATATTAACAATTCCGCACTGGCTATTCCCATTTGATTTGTAGGCGGATACATTCTTAAAAGCCCCTTTTCTTTATACCCCGGAAATATGTCTGCCAATATTCCTGCTACTTTTATTTCTTTATCAGGCTCAAACCCTTTTTCTTTGAGTGCTAAAAGGCAACCAATAGTAGCCAAGCCAGAAGTAACCAAAATTGCATCTGGCCTATTTCTTAAAGCTAAAAGCTGATAGGTGATATATTGGCTGTTTTCAACTGTCATATCAGTTTCGATGATTAAATTTTGATCTACCTCTACAGCTTCGTGGAGCAGTGCATCTTTGTAGCCTTTCAATCGGTTGCGACCAATATTTAATGATTGGGGTGCGTACAAAATCGCGATTCTTCTTCTGCCCATCGCCAACAAAGATTTTGTAGCCAAATAGATACTGTTATGGTCATCAAGACTTACACTACTGGCTTTTTGCTTCAATTCTTCGCAAATTCTATCAAAGAATACTACAGGTACGCCATTGTCTATCGCACTTTCATAATGGCTATAATCATGAGTTGACTTGGCAACAGAAATCAAAATTCCATCTACTTGACTGGATATCAATGTGTTGAGTATTTTTCGCTCTTGTTCTTCACTTTCGTTTGATTGGCAAATAAGCAGACTGAATCCTTGCTTAAATAGCACCTGCTGTACACCGCTTATAATGCTTGAAAAATAATGATGGGCAAGGTCGGGTACAATGATACCTATGCTGTTCGACCTTCGCTTTTTTAATCCCAGGGCGAAAGTATTTACCTTATAATTAAGCTTTTCGGCCAAAGTTCGCACCGCCATTTTGGTTTCTTCACTAATCGCATAATGGTCGGACAATGCCCTTGAAACTGTAGAGATAGACAAACCCAGTGTGTCGGCAATTGATTTTAATGTAGTTCTGACCATCTTTAATTTAAAAATACTTTTATGCAAACTTTTGCATAAAAGTAGCAAAATGCAAACGATTGCATAATTATTTCATGAAAAATATGTATAATTATTATTTAACATCGAATTTTAGTTTCTATTTTTATAAATAATTTCAACGTTTATCCATGAAAATCTCCAAGAACTACTTTTTATTCATTATTGCATTTATGATAATAGAACTTAATAAAGGTGCAAATGCGCAAAGCAATAATTCTTTGTCTGTCCAAGAAGAAAAGGAAGGCTGGAAATTGCTGTGGGATGGCAAAACTACCAAAGGCTGGAAAGGAGCTTTTCGACCCGACTTTCCTGAAAAAGGCTGGAAGATAGAAAATGGGGTATTGATTGTACTAAAAAATGACGGAGGCGAATCTACCAACGGAGGCGATATTATTACAGTTAAGCATTACGATAATTTCTACCTGAAAGTAGATTTCAAACTGACTCCAGGAGCTAACAGTGGCATCAAATATTTCGTTGACCCTGAATACTTAGTTCCTAAAGGTTCGGCCAAAGGACTTGAGTTTCAATTGCTTGACGATGCTTTACATCCGGATGCAAAATTAGGTAGAGACGGAAACCGCACGCTTGGTTCGCTTTATGATCTGATTACTGCACCGAAAGACAAACCCATTAAAGCCGTTGGAGAATGGAATACTGCCCAAATTATTTCCAAAGATAAAAAAGTAGAACACTGGCTAAATGGTGTAAAACTGCTGGAATATGAAAGAGGAAGCGAGCAATTCAAGCAACTGATTGAAATAAGCAAATATAAAGATATTCCCAACTTCGGGTTGAAAGCGAAAGGGCCGATTTTACTTCAAGACCATGGAGACGAGGCACACTTTAGGAATATCAAGATAAGGGAATTGTAAATGAATCATTTAACTATGTCATTCTTGATTTGATAGAATAACAAAGAAAAATAAAAGTAACAACCAACATTCCTATGGAAATAAGAACCATGCTGAATTGCAATAATTGTTCAACTATCTTGGCTATCAGCTTTCAACATGTTTAAGTCAGAAATTATGTTCGTTGCCAATTTTACAATAATCAGCAAAAAATCAAATTACTAAATATACTGGCAATTAAAATACATTGTTTCCATAAATCTAGTATTGTAAATCCTATTTCAAATAGATTGTAAATAAAAGAAGTGATTGCTACAAAAACCAAGGTAAGCAACCCCACAAATTGCAAGTTGACATCGATTCATTTACTATAAAAATCTTTCATCAGACCTTATTTTAAAATACAAATATATGATTCGTAGGGAATTTATTAAAAACTCGGCTCTGGCAGGAACGGGATTGGCAATCTCCTCATTTGCAGGTTCTAGGTTGCTTTACGGAGCGCCCAGCAATAAAATCAACGTTGCATTGGCTGGTACAAACAGCCGTGGATTGCACATGGGCAAATTATTCGCCCAAATGCCTGATGTTGAAATCGCTTATGTGTGCGATCCCGATCAGTTGGTTACTGACAAAACGATTGCAGAAATTGAAAAACTGACGGGTAAAAAACCCAAAGCAGAAAAAGATATTCGCAAAGTGTTGGCAGATAAAAATCTGGATGCCATAATGATAGCCACCCCCGACCATTGGCATGCCCCAATGGCCATTATGGCTGCTGCTGCTGGCAAAAATGTATATGTAGAAAAACCTTGTAGTCACAATCCGAATGAAGGTGAAATGTTGGTTGCAGCTGCTGCCAAGTCTAATAAAATAGTGCAAATGGGCAACCAACGCAGGTCTTTCCCAGGGGTAAACCAGATGGTAGCAGATGCTAAAAGCGGAATCATAGGCAATATCTACTTTGCCAAATGTTGGTACACCAACAATCGAAAGCCAACGGTGTTGAAAAATGGAATAGTTCCAGCTACTTTAAATTGGGATTTATGGCAAGGCCCTGCACCCAGAAAAGAATTTAAAGACGGCTATGTGCATTACAACTGGCATTGGTTTTGGCATTGGGGTACGGGCGAAGCACTCAATAACGGCACTCATGAATTAGACGTGGCCAGATGGGCTATGGCATTGGATTATCCAACAAAAGTAGTATCGGCTGGCGGCAGGTATCAGTGGAAAGACGATTGGGAAACCCCAGATACCCAAACCATTACTTTTGAATTTGGCAACAAAGCTTCCATAGCTTGGGAAGGCAGGAGTTGTGCTCCATTTAAGTATTTTGAAGCTGGAAGAGGCGTTATTTTATTTGGTGAAAAAGGGACGATTGTCTATCCTGGAGGCGATGCTTATAAAGTATTCGATTACGATGAAAAATTAATAAAAGAAGTAAAAGAAGGGCAAGCTTTAGACTTGACCAATACCATTTCTGCCACTGCGGGTTTAGATGCATTTCATGTGCAGAATTTCCTAGATGCCATTCGTGGCACTGCAAAGCAAACTTCACCAATATCAGAAGGCCACAAATCGACTTTATTGCCTCAATTGGGGAATATGGCTTTCCGAACAGGACAAACTTTATACTGCGATCCGGCAAATGGCAAGCCGAAAGATAAGGAAGCCAGGAAACTATGGAGCAGGGAATATGAAAAAGGTTGGGAGCCTAAATACTAAATATTTATTAAACACTTTACATTTTATACTTCACAATTAACTTTAACTATTATTTATTATGAAAAGACAAATTACCAATTTAATCAAAGCATTTATACTTCTTGTTGCGTGCACAGCTATAACAAACTCGAGCAAGGCTCAAGTTTGGACCATCGGTGGAGTGCATCAAGAGCGAGTTGTAGGGCAAATACCTACCACAGCTAAAAGCGGATTTGTAAATATTGCTACTCTTAGAATAAATGTGACAGGTATAGGTACTACTTCTGGTACTAATATGCCATTAACTTTTAACGGATTTTCATGTGCTATTACAGGAACAAATACTGCTGATATTGCTGGAGCTAAAATATATTTTACGACCAATAGCAACCCGAGTGTCAGTGACATCTTGTATAGCAAAGGCACTATATCAGTTGGTTCAGCTGTTATAAATGATAATGTTGTAGAAAATATAACTTTAAGTGGATTTGCAAATGGCGAGTTAAATTTTGCAGGTATTAGAGTCGAGAATAGTTTTCTTGATTGGTATTTGTATAATAATAAAATAAGGAACATTTCACTACTTTCATCTGCAAATGGAAGATGCAAGGTTTGTTGCTGGGGCAGAGAAACAACTCAAATATTTATGTTTTCAATAATTTGATTGCAAACCCTCAACTTTCAACTACTGGAGTTTCATTTACAAGCAGCAATGAAGTATTGGCTACAGTTTCTGGGGAAGGTTTGGTTGCAGCAATTGCAGAAGGCATAGTGACCATTACGGCTACTTCGATGAACAGTGCTAGCCTATCAGCTTCAATCGTGATTACCATATCAGGTACAAATGCAACTGTGGGCAGTTTAGATCCAGCTGATTTTGTGGTGTATCCGAATCCATCTTCTGGAACGGTGAATATTATGGCTACAGATTTGGGAAGTTTATATCTGTACAATTCTACTGGCACATTACAATCATCTCAAAAATTATTGTTTAAAAGTCAGTTGCAATTGGGTAAAGGGATGAATATTCTGAAATTTGTAACAGAAAAAGGCACTGCCATTCAAAAGCTAATAGTTGAATAAGGTTTACAAATCGATTGAAAAAAGGCTAATCTGGTTTAGATTAGCCTTTTTTTTCAAATCCAATCTATCCCAACAGCTAATAAAGATTTTTTAATACAGACTAATACATTGAAACATGATTCAAATGAAACCAACTAAAATAAGTTTGCTGCTCTTGAGTATACTATTTTCCAACCTATGTTTTTCCCAAAACATTAAAATCAACCGTTTTGAAAATCAAATTAAAAAGTTTGAAATTGACAATAAATTCATAGCCCCTTCCAACGACTTGGTGGTGCTTTATGGAAGCTCATCTTTTGCCAACTGGGCAAAATCAAGCGAAATGTTGGCACCTTATCAAATCGTAAATCGTGGATTTGGAGGCTCAACTGCTGCTGAGGCATTGTACTATTTCGAAAGGGTGGTATTGCCATTGAAACCCAAAATTATTTTTTTCTACGAAGGCGATAATGATATTTATTCTGGGTTTTCAGTTGATTCTGTTTTTTCTAATTATAGAAAAATCTTGGCATTGGTAAAGAAGAAATTGCCTGAAACCAAATTCATAGTTGTTTCGGTCAAATATTCCCCATCAAGAAAACATTTGATAGAAACCCAGAAAAAACTCAATCATATGACTTATGGCTTAAGCAAAACCAACCCAGATTTGAGCTTCATCGATATTACACCTTTGCAATTGCTTCCCAATGGACAATTCGATTCTGCCATGTTCGAGGCCGACAGTTTGCATGTGTCAACGGCTGCCTATCAAAAGTGGGCAGTACGGATGAAGCAATCGCTCGAACCATTATTTCCAAAAAACAACAAAGAAAATTGGGTGAATATTTTCAATGGTAAAGATTTTGAAGGGTGGGAGCAAAAAGGGGGCGCAGCAAAATATGAGGTGAAAGATGGGGTGATAATAGGCACATCTACCCAAAACACACCCAACAGTTTTATGTGTACCAAAAAAATATACAAAGATTTTGTACTAGAATTTGAAGTAAAAGTTGATACAAATCTGAACTCAGGTGTGCAATTTCGAAGCAATTCAAGGCCAGATTACAGGGAAGGAGTAGTTCATGGCTATCAATGCGAAATTGACCCTTCGCCCCGTGCATTTAGTGGCGGCATATATGATGAACAACGGAGAGGCTGGCTCTACAAACCAGAATCTGACCCACATGCCAGGATGGCCTTCAATCGCCTAGGTTGGAATAAATATAGAATAGAAGTTGCAGGCTACAGCATCAAGTCGTTTATAAATGGAATACCAGTTTCCGATATAATAGACACCGTAGAACCATCAGGATTTATAGGCTTGCAGGTGCATTCCATTCACAAACCAGAACACGAAGCCACCAAAGTGATGTGGAAAAATATCAGAATTTGGGAGAGGTAAATCCTTTTTAAATCTTTT
>CAZMFZ010000009.1:0-401 GCA_964565665.1 uncultured Bifidobacteriaceae bacterium
TGAAGGCTTAAAAAAACTAGTACCTGAACCCACCAGATTGCCAGATTTATTTACAAAAAATTCAATATTAAATCCTTTTTCTTTAAGATTTAATTGCATTTCTGTCATAGTAGGCATGTGTACTTTGTCAACAGGTGTATTTTCCATACAGTTTGAGAAAATTAGTTAGCACGTTTTTTAATAAAAGCTTCTACTTCATTTTGAAATTTGTCGCTTTCATTTTCTATGTCTTTTTTAAATTCTACCCAATTGTCTTTTGAATCTTCTTTAAAATTTGATATAAACCTCTTGAAATCACCGAAGAAATTATTTAAAAATACTCTTAACATTATTCACGAATAACTATATGAACATAGCTTCTTTATTTACAGGTGCTGGCGGACTAGATTTAGGCTTTGAAA
>CAZMFZ010000009.1:411-44902 GCA_964565665.1 uncultured Bifidobacteriaceae bacterium
CTTTTAAATTTTCAACTTCTTTATCGTATGTAGCATCGGCTTTATTGCCCGATTTTTTCATACCAGCCTTAAAATTGTCTATTTTTTCGTCTAGCTCATCTATTTTCATGTTGAGTTTTTTCTTAAACTCCGTTTTCTCATCATCGGCAAATAAGCCAGTTGAAGCATTAACATGTAAAACAGAGCCTGCTTGAAGCGTCTGGCATACACCCAATCCCATTATAGATGCCACCATTGTTAATTTTACAATTTTCATAATTTGTGTTATAAAGGATGATACAAATTAGCTTTTATCATATTCTATTTCCCTTTATAATGCTGAAAAGAACAGAGATTACAGCTACTACAAGCAAAATGTGAATAAGATTACCAGCTGAATAAACGAAAAAGCCAAAAATCCATCCTATGATAGCAATTACGGCAATAATATAAAGTATTGAGTTCATAATTTTTTATTGAGTTTAAATGAATAAATGAATTGTCTAATCATATTCTATTATCATGCCATTGCAATTTTATACGGCACTCAATATTGTTAATATGTTGGTTATCAATTGATTATATTTTTTTTATTTCATTGTGGATGCAAATAATGTAGAAATCGATACCCAAATTGTGGTATTAGTATGGTAAAGCTTTTATCTGGCATAACGATTTAATACTATATAATATACAGTGGTATAAAATTGCAAAACCCCAGCTGAAAGCAAGAATTTGACCTCTGTGTTCTACACTTTGTGCATGTTTTGGTACATAGTTTTAGCAAAAAAATAACAATCCTAAAGTTTAATAATTAAGCTAAATAATTGATTTTCAATATCTTAGAGTATATTAATTAGGTATTTGTCAATTGGCATGTTTTTAGCACTGAATGATAAACGAATTCAATACTAATACATAATCCTTCTTAGAAATGAAAACTTCCATTGAAAAAATAAAGACAATAGCCAGCACCATAGCCATTGTAGCATTTATAGCTACAATTGTAAGTATAGAAATAGTTGAGAAACAACCCCATTTGGTAAAAAATAAAGGTTTTATAAGTTTGAAGTAAGTAGAAACCTAGAATTGTAAAAACTGAAAGTTGCCTAAAAAGCATTTTGAAGCCTGAAATGATATTATATAATTATAAAACACAATAACACCACTCATTCTAAAATGCAGTACTGTATTTCGCTGGAGCAAATCGTAATCTATTTATGTGTGATATTTGGTTACACTATTATTTTGTCATATTTGCTAGTGTCTAAAAATAAAAGCAAATCAGAGCTTAAAATCGGACAAATGAAGAACGCCAAAGGCGATCTGATGAAGAAAAACTTTGTGGGAAATATGAGCCACGAAATGCGAACACCACTCAACGCCATTATCGGGTTTAGCGAGCAGTTGCTCAAATCTACAGCGCACATTGAAAACAAACAATATGTAGCCAATATCAAGTCTTCGGCCGAGCAACTCATGCACATTGTAAACAATTTGTTTATGTTTTCTTTTCCCGATGAAGAAAATATCATTACTGAACAATTGCCTTTTTCATTGGCCACTGTAGTTCGCGATATTGCTCCGGTGTTCAAGCAAAAGGCAACTGAAAAAGGCATACAGTTTTTCTCGCATCTTGATACCCATCAAAATGATGTAATTATAGGCGATGCTCGACTTTTAAGGCAAATTCTATTTAATCTTTACGATAATAGTATTAAATTCACACTTCACGGCTCTGTAAAATCAAGTTTTAGATTGGTAGAAGAAGAGAATAGAGTATGCCTTCATGCCATTATTTCCGATACTGGCATAGGCATATCTACAGATGAAATCAACTCTATTTTCAATGAATTTCACCAAGTAGACGATACCATTACCAAGCGATTTGGTGGCGTAGGTTTGGGCTTATCTATTTGCAAAAAATTAATTGAAGAGCAAAATGGCGAAATAAAAGTTTCAAGCAATATAGGTGTAGGCACTATTTTCGAGTTGATGATTCCTTATCATAAACCTACCCATATTCAGCAGAAATATCTCAAAAATGCTGCAGAGGCAGCCATGATTTTAAAAGATAAAAGTGTGCTAATTGTAGATGATGATGAGTACAACAGATTACTTGCCAGCAAAAGATTGGAGATGTGGGGTGCGAAAGTAGTACTTTGTAAAAACGGTACTGAAGCTTTGATAAATTCTGCTCAACTTAAATTCGATGCTATACTTTTAGATATACACATGCCTGATATAAGTGGAATTGAAGTGGCAAGAATATTAAGAAATCAAAAAAACAACCTCAATAATAAAACCCCGATAATGGCAGTAACAGCCACTATCAACAATGAGGATCATTTAAAAGTATTTAATGAAACGGGCATAAACGACTGTCTTACAAAGCCCTACAAAGAAAACGAACTGTTTGAAAAATTGACGATGCTACTATCTCAAAATGATAAATTTAGACTCAACAATACCATTTCGCCCCAGGAATCTCAAATTAAACACTACGATTTAGAAGAGCTGAAGGCGATAATGAAAGGTGATGATGATTTTTTATCATTGATGCTCAACACATTTTTGAAAAACGGTAAAGAAAATATTGTAGCTTTGGATAGATTATTGCTTGAAAAAAACTATAGAATGATTAGTGAGATAGCTCACAAGATGCTGAACACTTACAGGCAATTGGCTATTACACACACGCTTTTCGATTTGGAAAAGCTTGAGCTACTGTTCGAAGCTCAAAATCCAGACTATAATCAAGTAGCCAAAAGTATCGGAAACATAAAGAGAGTTTCTGCTATTGTATTTGAAAGTATAGAAAATGAAATAGTAAAGCTTAATATCCAAAATATATAACCCGCAAAAAATACTATTTATGCAGAAAATTTTAGTCGTAGACGATGAAATTTATATTTGCACATTGCTTGAAAGATACCTGAAAAAAGAAGGATTTGGAGTAGAAACAGCTTTTACAGGCAAATCTGGAATTGCGAAATTAAAAACTGAAACCTTCGATGTTGTATTGTGCGACTTTAGGCTTCCCGATATTGATGGTAGGCAAATGCTTACCGAAATCAAAAGTATTTCGCCACATATGCCAGTAATAATTGTAACAGGTTACTCTGATGTGAGGATGGCAGTATCGCTTATTAAATCAGGTGCTTTCGAATATGTTACCAAGCCTATTTTTCCTGAAGAAATACTTGAAATAATAAAATCGGCTATAAAATCGGGTGGCGTTCAGCCTATTTTGGTTGCAGATTTAAAAATTGCAGAAGCCACACCTAGCGCTCCAACCAAGTATTTTACTTCAGGCGAAAGTCCGAAATTTAAAGAAGTGCTAAAACATGCCCAAATGGTAGCCCCTACTGATATGGCCGTGTTGATTCAGGGCGAAACTGGGGCAGGTAAAGAATATGTAGCCCGAGCTATTCACGACCAAAGTACTAGAAAAGACAAGCCGTTTATTGCAGTAGATTGTGGAGCTATACCTAAAGATATAGCCAATAGCGAGCTTTTTGGCCACATAAAAGGTTCGTTTACTGGGGCAATAAATAATAAAGAAGGCTATTTTGAAGCTGCCAATGGAGGTACACTTTTTCTAGACGAAGTTGGAAATCTCTCTTATGAAATACAGGTAAAGCTTTTAAGGGCTTTGCAAGAAAAAGTAATTTCAAAAGTGGGGGATAATAAAACTATAAAGGTAGATGTGAGAATATTAGCTGCATCCAATGAAGAACTTTCAGAAGCTATTGAAAACAATTCTTTTCGTGAAGATCTTTATCACCGATTAAATGAATTTACAATTCACCTGCCGCCACTTCGAGAGAGAAAAGAAGATATTTTAGCTTTTGGCAGGTTTTTCTTGAAACAAGCAAATATAGATCTAAAAAAGAATATTGTAGATTTTGACGACAAAACGGTAAAGGTATTTCTAAAATACCCTTGGTATGGCAATTTGAGAGAGTTGAGAAATGTGATAAAAAGAGGAGTATTGCTCTCGCAAACCGAGCTGTTTACCGAAGATGTATTGCCAGATGAAATAAGAAAATTTTCATCTGAAATGGCAGAACTACCAACTGCATTCTCAAATATTGTAACAGCAGATAATATAGGCGGGCTTAAAAATGCCTCAATTGAGGCTGAAAAAGAAGCAATTATGAACGCATTAGTAGCGGCTCGTTACAACAAATCGAAAGCAGCTGAAGCCTTAAATATTGACAGAAAAACGCTTTACAACAAAATAAAGCAATACAATATTGAGGTTGATTTTTAGGCTAGAGGATAGGTAAGAGGTAAGAGGTAAGAGGTAAGAAATTCTTAAATATCCTCCACATTTATAATTTCACCTTCAGCATTCATCCAAAAAATGCGGTGGTAAAGGGTTTAATTTTGATTTTCGTTTACAATCATATATTTATGCCATACCCAGCATTTATCGCCTATTATAAATACTGTCGACCAATCTAAGGATTCGTAATTGTTGTTTCCAATATTTGTCAAAATATAGTTTTTTACCTGAAAAACGAACGAATCTACCGGATTGTTGATAGGTAAAAAATAATCATCGCTTCGAATAAACTTTTTAATTTGCGATTTTGTAGCCACAAAAATTTGGTTTGGTCTTCTTTGAAACGAAACAAAAAAATAGCTAACCATACTCAGTAAAACTAAACCAGTCAGTATTCTGATTTTGTATTTTTTTGAAATCGAATTTTGAAATGAAAAATCAATTGCAGTTTGAACAGGAGGTAAGCAAAATATCCCAGCCAATAGAAGTACTACCCCCGACCAAAAAAAAATGAGGATTAAGCCCAGACTAATCGAAATTATCAGTAAAGCACCAATCCATCGGCTTGATTTGGTATTTGATACTGCTCCAAAGATTTGTGCGAAATTTGGGTACATTATGAAAAAGTGACAATGAAAACGTTTGCAGCAAAATTACAATTGTATTCTTAAAAATTGAAGGAGTAGAAAGCAATGTAAAACCATTATTCTCACAATATATGGCATGATTATTTAATAAAATAATACAATACTTTAGCAACCAAACCTACAAAATGTATCGTCTATTGTTTTTAAGTTTACTTTCTGCCGTATTATTATTTGCGAGTTGCAGCCGAAAAACTTCTGTTCAAAAAGTAACCAAGGCCAAAGTAAAATCCCTGCACAAAACATTTGAACTTAAGCCCGTAACTGATACTGCCATCTCGTTATATATTCAAAGTCATAAAATATACTTGCCTTACACTAAAGGTGCAAAAGAATTTTACAGAAAACGAAATTTTGAGTACGCCTGGTTTACTAAAGAAGGTATGATACCCCGCATTGATATGTTTTTCAACATGATGTACGGAGCAGAGCATAAAATTGAGCTTTCAGACGACTCTTTAATAGCTATTTACAACCGGATTAGGGAAGATACCTTGGAAACCCCCGCCCAAGACAGTTTGTTAAACCTCGAAATCAGACTTTCTCTGAGTTTTTTTGCTTTTGCAGACCGAGAATGGAGTGGCAGCGATGAAAAATTGGTGAGAAAATTGGAATGGTATATACCTAAAAAGAAACTTAAATATGAAGATATTCTTGATTCATTACTAAAAAATGACCAAGACGACCTTTCACTATTCAAAGCCCCTATGTATAGCCAATACGATAGGCTAAAAGGCTACCTAGAAAGATACAAACAAATAGAGGAAAAGGGAGGCTGGACACAAGTATTCACTGATAAAAAATTATATAAATTTGGCGACACCTCAGCCGTGATCATCCAAATAAAAAAACGACTGTTCATTACAGGCGATTTAGCATTAGCTGATTCAATGCCCATTTTCGATTCTACATTAGTAAAATCGGTGCAAAAGTTCCAGAAAAGGTATGGAATGGCGTTGGATGGCAAAGTGGGATCAATCGTGTTGAAAGAAATGAATACACCTATTCATCAACGGATAGAGCAAATCATGATTAATATGGAGCGGTGTAGATGGGTACCTTTCGAATTGAAAGGCGATTACTTTATGGTGAATATCCCCGAATTTAAACTCCATGCTTATCAAGGAGACAAAAACTTATGGGATATGAATGTTGTAGTAGGCAAAGCCACCAACAAAACGGTTATTTTCAACGGAAACCTGCAATACATAGTTTTAAACCCATATTGGGTGGTCACTTCTCACATATTCAGCACAGAATTTCTACCTAAACTAAGAAAAAATCCGGGTTATCTGAAAAGTCAAGATATGGAGCTTTCAAAAGCTACCGACCCAAATGTACTTATAGATCCCTTTACAGTAAATTGGAAGTTAAGCGAAAGCCATTACCATAATTACGTGGTAAAGCAACGCCCAGGGCCAAATAATTCGCTTGGGAAAGTCAAGTTTATATTTCCCAACCAATTTAGTATATATCTTCACGACACACCTGCAAAAGCGTTGTTTTCTGAAACGAATCGCTCTTTTAGCCACGGGTGCATAAGAGTGGAAAAGCCAGAATATTTAACTAAGTTTTTATTGCGAGATGAATCTGGCTGGACAGATAAAGCCTTAAATAAAATTTGGACCACAAAAACTGAGCAATATGTACCTCTCAAAAAGAAAGTGCCTGTATTTATTGCCTATTTTACTTCATGGGTTGATAATGAAGGGAAGCTAAATTTCCGCAAAGACATTTACGGTCACGATGCCAAAATGGCGAAATTACTGATTGAGAAGCCTAGGATATAACCAATCTCCTATTTTCTAGTGCTTAGGTTATTTGACAATCCCTCAATAAATGGAATTGTTGCGCTATGTTTCTTTCTATTGAGCCAAACGGATTGGGAGAGGTATTCTTTTTGGGGATAATAAATAAATAGTACACTTTTGGCTGCTATTGATAAAGCCACTTTAGAAAATCCTTCTTGAGGAAGTGCTGGGCAGCCAAGGCTGCGACCTAATCGGCCAGTGGATAATATTATTGAAGGTTCGGCATAGTCTGCAGCGTGCATTACAATGGCTCTATCTCTTGCTCGGTCGTTGAAGCCAGCATCCAAACCATCAAGTCGAATTGAAAGCCCGTGTTTGCCTTCGTAACTTTCAGAAATCAAGTAAAAGCCAAGGCTGCTTTGGTTAGAATGCATAATATTTGAAAAGCTTTCGGCATGAAGTTGGCCCGAATTTCTGCCATGAGCCACATAATCGGAATGAAAGAGGCTACTGTCTTGCATATCAATTACATATATTCGTTTCTCTGAAGAAGGCTTTTGAAAATCTGCCACACAAAGATAACGGTAACAGATATGCAGACTGTCGCAAATTTGTTTGTAGCCATCTAAGCCATACACAAACGATTCATAGGATATGCCTGAAAGTAGGAGTTTATGGTAAAATTTACTGTGCTTGAATGTGTCTTGAACTATGCTTTCACCATTTCCCCCGAATAAAAAAAAGAAAGATCCGAATGAAAATAGTGCGATTAGAAGTATACTTTTTTTGCTATTCATGCTGTATTTAGTAACTTTCATTTAACGAATATAATCTAAAACTTATTATTATTCAAAAAAGTATGTTGGAGTGATACGCATTGGTAGCATATTAGTTGGTGGAAGAAAATATCTAATCTAAAAACTCTATTGGAATATATCTTTTTACGGTGTAGGACGATCTCATTAACATTGTGAAGGAGTTCTTTCTTGAAAGTTCTAATTTTAAACCTGTTTCTTTTTGAATTTCCCTTTGTTTATCTCCTCTTTTACAAGCATCTAGCCAATCAAGAATCAAATCCTTAATTTTATCGTGTTTTTCTTGTATCAACAATTGTAGATTTTCGGCTTTCTTTTCACTAGCGTTATCGCCTAGAAGGCCATTGTGAATTTTATTAAGAAGTTTAGAAGTGTTTACAGCCTTTATATTTTCTATATTAAAAGGTCTAAAATCAGACTTTCCAGCCAATAAAATTGTCTGAATTAATTCTTGTTCGGGATTATCTACACATGGGTCTAAATATCCTCCAATTGGGGACTTGCCTTTTACCATATTGGCATCATGGTCGCAAGGTAACAAATTAGTCCATTCAAAAATTTTCATTTCATCTTCTGATTTTGAGATAAAATGTTCTATATCCATTGCCCAAGCGTTGGCATATTTCTTTTCTGTTAGATAACATTTTGAATGAAAGCTATTATCGAAGGTAGTTAATAAATCAGAAGTTCTGTAATTGAATGGTTGTAAGGGTTTTTCAGAAATTTTACCCACATTAAACTCATTTAATTCAAGTAGATATTTTTGAATAAGTGGATTTTTTAATGATTCCGGTGTTTTAGTGTCACGAATCAGATTTATCATTACGCTTCTTGGATTTGAAGTATGGCAGATTCAATTTCCAAAATGATGGATTCAGAGAGTAATTCTTTTTTACTCTCCAATAACTTTTGAAGACCTAATCTTGCTTTTTCTTTGTCTTTTTCCAAAAGTAAATTATTCACTTCGTCAATCAAGCCGTCAGCTAAAGTTGAATATTGATTTTTCAGCCCAAATAATTTTACCATCAATTGTGCATAGCTGCTACCGACTAAATTATCTCTGAATACTTGTTTGGAAGTTAAATCATATACAGTTGCATTTGCAATGCTGGCAATTACAGCAGGGGAATGGGTGGCAACAATAAACTGTACTTCAGGGAACAAAGTAGTCAGAAGTGGCAAAATTTGTTCCTGCATGGCTAGATGTCCATGATTCTCTGGCTCATCAATCAGCACCAATCCACGAGGGTTGTAAGCATAGTCTTTCATTTCTTTTTGAATAAGGTCTTTTTGGATAATAAGTTCAGAAAGTATATCTAGAAATGCAGAAAATCCACTTGAAAGTTGATTGAAATCTACTTCTCTACCATCAGATTGTACAATAATAAAATCATAAGTTTCTCTTATAAATTTTAATGTAAGTCCTTTGTCTTCAAATACTTGCCTTAAAACACTTTCAAGACTATTGAAAAAACGCTCAATTTCTTCGCTTTGATTTTGTTTGTTATCAATAATTTCAAAAGCCTGATAGATTTTGAGATTTACCAAATAATGTTTGAGATAAGTAGAGAAGCCTTGATTGCTATTGTTGACTTTCTGAAGTATATCCGCTTCTTTGAGTGGTGAACTCACATTTTCAACAGTAATAAGTCTTTGAGCTTGAAAAAATCGATAAATATGAAATTTCTTATTATTAGAAACATTATGATATGAACAATAAAAAGAAGGGACGATTCTTGATGTTTCTAAAAAGGTTTTTTCCCATGACTTAGCTTGTATGTTGTTTGGATCATTCTCAAGTAAATGCTGAAAACTATTACTGGTTTCAAAGTAATCAAACCCCTTTAAAAGTTGTGTCCATATTTCATCCAATTTTTTTAAGATTGTAGTCTTCCCACTTCCATTCTTTCCAGTTAAAATCAGATGTCTGAATTTTTCATTTTCTTCAAAAACAGGAATAAAAAAGTTTTTGGCAGCATAGCAGTCATTGACCTTAATACCTGTAATGTAGGGAAAGATTAAATTATCCATAATTGACTATTTGTTTGTACAAACAAAGCTAAACGAATTTAATGTTTTTAGGAATTTAACAGCCATTAATGCGAATCTCTGCTCACTTTATCACCCGATTTGCCAACTAGGAAATCTAAATCTGCTCCTTTATCGGGCTGCAATACGTGGTCGATAAATAGTTTTACATACCCTCTTTCCATTGGAAATGTGGTAGGCCTCCAATTGAGTTTTCGTTTTTCAAATTCTTCATCAGAAATATGTGCGTTGAGTTTTCTGTTGGGAACATCAACCTCAATCACATCTCCATTTTGAATAAATGCCAAGTTGCCACCAATAGCCGATTCGGGCGAAACATGCAAAAAGACAGTTCCAAAAGCGGTGCCACTCATGCGTGCGTCTGATATTCGCACCATATCAGTAATGCCTTTTTCAAGTAGTTTTTTGGGTAAGCCCATATTGCCTACTTCTGGCATTCCAGGATACCCTTTCAAACCTACATTTTTCAATACCAATACACTTGTTTCATCTACTTCCAAATTTGGGTCGTTGATACGGGCGTGGTAATCTTCGATATTTTCAAATACTACGGCTTTTCCTTTGTGTGTAAGTAAATGTGGCGATGCTGCTGAAGGCTTAATAACCGCTCCATCTATGCAAATATTGCCTTTAACCACTGCTATGCCGCCTTCTTCGAGAATAGGTTTAGAACGCAATGCGATTACATCAGTATTATAATTTGGTGCCGATTGGTTGTTTTCAAGCATAGTTTTACCATTTACCGTAATGGCATCGCCATGAATATGTGGCAATATCTGTTTGATTACTGCTGGAAGGCCACCTGCATAATAAAAATCTTCCATCAAGAATTTTCCAGAAGGCATCAAATTTAACAAGAATGGCATAGTGCTGCCCAGCTTGTCAATATCTTCCAGATTAAGTTCAACGCCTATTCTTCCAGCTATTGCCAATAAATGTATTACAAAGTTGGTAGAGCCGCCCACGGCAGCATTTATTTTTATGGCATTTTCAAATGATTTGCGGGTAAGCACTTTCGACATACGCATGTCTTCTTTCACCATTTCCACTATTCGCCTGCCAGTATAGTGCGATAGTGCTTTTCTGCGAGAATCTACAGCCGGAATGGCTGCATTGCCGGGCAGCGACATGCCCAAAGCTTCTACCATACATGCCATAGTAGAGGCTGTGCCCATCGTCATGCAATGGCCTGCACTGCGATTCATGCACGATTCGGCTGCTGTAAATTCTTCATAACTCATGCGACCTGCTTTTACATCTTCGCTGTATTTCCACACATCAGTTCCTGAGCCTATGTCTTTGCCTTGGTATTTTCCATTTAGCATGGGCCCGCCTGATACTACAATAGTGGGCAAATCGACACTAGCAGCACCCATGAGTAGTGAAGGCGTAGTTTTGTCGCAACCACAAAGCAATACCACACCATCCATAGGGTTGCCTCTGATAGATTCCTCTACTGTCATGCTAGCCAAATTGCGGAAAAGCATGGCAGTGGGGCGTAGTAATGTTTCGCCAAGCGACATCACTGGAAACTCTACTGGAAAACCACCTGCTTCATAAATGCCATTTTTAACGGATTGAGCCAATTCCCTGAAATGCCCATTGCAAGGTGTGAGTTCCGACCAAGTGTTGCAAATTCCAATTACAGGTTTACCTTCAAATTGCTCTTGAATATGGCCTTGGTTTTTCATCCATCCACGGTATATAAAGCCTGCTTTATCTTTTAATCCAAACCAATCTTGACTGCGTAGTTTCATAAATTTTAGAAGCCCCCAACCCCAAAGGGGAGTATTTTATGTTTAAATATACAAGGGTGAATGCAGTTTTTGCTTGCGGATATATTTAATTTAAAGCAATGAATCTTTAGTATTACAAGATTAGTCAATTATTCAACCTCTTCAAATTCATATAAAAATTGAATAAATGCTAAACTGTATATTTTATATATGATTAGATAAGTTTGTCAATATTGATGTTATCTCCGTTGAATTGAAAGCTTTGCCCTTGCTTTTTGCTTAGCAATTGCTGCCCCATTGGCGACATGGGCGATATTACAAAATAGGGTGTGCCATCTACTGTTATTTGACCCAAACTAACGGCTATGAAATAGGAGGCATTGGTGGTAATTACCAAACTTCCGGCTTGGGCATTGTTAGGCAATTTGTGAATATCGATTTGCAATAAAGATTGATGGAGTTTTAAAGCCTCGTCAAGTTGCTTGGCTGCATTGTCTCTTTCAATTTGCATCATGGCTCGGGTAGTTTCGTATTTATCGCCAGCACTGCTTTTCCCTTCTTCATTGGCTGCCTTTTGTGCATTTTCCATAGTAGAGCAGGCATTTGCAATACGGTCTTGAGTAATGTGAATGCATTTTTCAAAAAGCTGCGATTTTATCGATGGATAATTTGTTGTCAATATCCGGAAATTGTTTAGGCTTAATTCTCTGTTCAAAAAAGCAAATAACATCAATAAAATTCATTATCGGTAGGGCAAACTAAAAACTATATTTTAGTACAATATCTTAACTTAGGATATTGCCTCTCTAGTCATTGGCGTTGGTTTAAACCAACGCCAATGAATAGAGGCGTACCTAACTGAATCAATCCTTATGTTAATGATATTGTATTATATGCCATAAATAATATTCTTAATTTGATTGCTTTAATGCTTTGTTAATAGCAAAAATGATAGAATCCCACTTAGAAACGGTATAATAGCACTCAGAAATAACACAATCCCACTCAGATGTCGTAACGACCGACAAAATCTGACAAAAAGCCACTCAGACATAACATAATCCCACTCAGATGTCGTAACGACCGACAAAAAATGATAATTTACCGCATAGAAATGACATAATTCCACGAAGAAACCACTTATACCACCAAGCTGGCCAGTTATCTAAATTCTTTATTCTTCATTCCCATGCTACTATATCTTTTTATCTTTGTTAATTAATTTTTGCCCTGTCTTCAATATGCCATTCAACTTAGTTTCAGAATACAAACCCTCAGGCGATCAACCTAAAGCCATAGCCGAATTGGTAAAAGGAATAAATGAAGGTGAGCAAGCCCAAGTGCTATTGGGAGCCACAGGCACGGGGAAAACCTTTACGGCTGCGAATGTAATTTACCAAACTCAAAAACCCACCTTAGTTTTATGCCACAACAAGACTTTGGCAGCACAGCTGTATGGCGAATTCAAGCAGTTTTTCCCTGAAAATGCAGTAGAGTATTTTATTTCCTATTACGATTACTACCAGCCCGAAGCTTTCATTCCCACCTCAGGCACTTATATTGAAAAAGATTTGTCTATTAATGAAGAAATAGAAAAACTAAGATTGGCAGCCACTTCGGCATTGGTTTCGGGCAGAAGAGATGTGGTGGTAGTGGCTTCGGTATCATGTATTTACGGTATTGGCAACCCTGAAGAATTTGGTAAACTCACATTGAAAATTAAGGTGGGAGATGTAGTGGCTAGAAATCGATTTTTATTTGCCTTGGTAGAAATATTGTATGCACGCACGCAAAATGAATTTAAGCATGGTACTTTTCGAGTAAAAGGCGACACGATAGATGTATTTCCTGCGTATGCCGATTTTGCCTACCGCATTATTTTTTATGGCGATGAAATCGAAACTATTCAGAGAATAGAACCTCAAAGTGGTAAAAGAATAGCGGAAGAAAAGGCAATTAGCATTTTTCCTGCCAATTTATTTGTAACTGGCAGAGAATCGCTCAATGTAGCCATGAATGAAATTCGCATAGATTTGGGTGAGCAGATTAAGTTTTTCGAGCGCGATTTGCGATTCGTAGAGGCCAAACGCATACAAGAACGTACCGAATTCGACCTTGAAATGATGAACGAATTGGGCTACTGCTCGGGTATTGAAAACTATTCAAAGTATTTCGATAGAAGAAATTCTGGGCAACGTCCCTTCTGCCTGCTCGATTATTTCCCAGACGATTATTTGATGGTGATAGATGAAAGCCACGTAACTACCCCACAAATAAGAGCAATGTGGGGAGGCGATAGGTCGAGAAAAGTGAATCTGGTAGATTATGGCTTTCGCTTGCCATCGGCTATGGACAACCGACCTTTGACATTCAATGAGTTTGAGGGAATGCTCAATCAAGTGCTTTTCGTGAGTGCTACCCCCGCTGATTATGAATTGCAAAGGGTGGGTGGTGTGGTAGTGGAGCAAATTATACGCCCCACTGGCTTGCTCGACCCAGAAATATATGTGCGACCAAGCACTAACCAAATTCCCGATTTGCTCGATGAAATTAAAATATGTATTCAAGGCGGAGGAAGGGTATTGGTAACTACGCTCACCAAGCGAATGGCAGAGGAATTATCTAAATACCTGATGAACCTAAATATTGCGAGTCGCTACATTCACTCTGAAGTAAAAACGCTAGATAGGGTAGAAATATTAAGGGAATTGCGATTGGGTATTTTTGATGTGTTGGTGGGAGTAAATTTATTGAGAGAGGGATTAGACCTGCCCGAGGTAGAATTGGTAGCCATAATGGATGCCGATAAAGAAGGTTTTCTGCGAAACCAGCGTTCGCTGATTCAAACCATCGGCCGTGCAGCCAGAAATGTGAAAGGCCATGTGATAATGTATGCTGATGTAATTACGGGTTCGATGCAGCAAGCCATTGACGAAACGAACCGCAGGCGTGCCATTCAGATGGAACACAACCGTGTAAATGGCATTACGCCAACTACTATTTTCAAATCGAAAGAAGCAATAATGGCTACTACAAAGGCTGCCGACAGCAAATTTGATGCGAAAAACTACCTCAGCACTGAAGAGCGTGCCTTGGCAATAGCTGCCGACCCTGTAGTAAAATACATGACCAAAAAAGACTTGCAGAAGCTGGCAGATAAAACCAAAAAGGATATGGAAAAAGCAGCCAAAGATTTGGAATTTATAGAAGCAGCCAGATTGCGAGATGAATGGCAAGCATTGCTTAAACTGGTAGCAGATTGAGAGGACGATTTTTACTGGTATGGATTGGGTATTTATTAAAGATGGGCGACAGCGATACAAAAACATCCTTACAAATCGTGATAGCTATCGGGCCTCTTTCGTAAATGTCAGGTTGGGCGAAGCTTTTATTTACTAGAGAGCGTTTTTAGTTGTTCTGTTGTTAGACCTGTTATAGCTGCAACTTCTTCAATACTATCACCGCTGGCAATTAATTTTTTTGCGATGAACCAAGATTTTACTTTATGTTTGAAGATAAAACACTGCTATCACACGCCTAAAAATACACATTTAATTTACTTCCTCCATTTTTCAATTTGAAGCCTTAAACTACAAAAAATGAAACTACTACGATTTGGCGAATTTGGACAAGAGCGTCCGGGCATTTTGATAGATGGCATAAGAAAAGACCTCTCAAATCATTTTATTGATTGGAACGGGGCTTTTTTTGAGAACAACGGGCTTGAATCAATTGAAGAATTTCTAAAAGATAATAAAGAATCGTTAAAAGAGGTGCCCGAAAATGTGCGTTGGGGATCGCCCGTTTCCCGTCCTTGGAAGGTAATTTGTATAGGACTCAATTATTCAGACCATGCCATAGAATCAGGTATGCCCATTCCGGCAGAGCCTATTGTATTCATGAAAACCACCAATACCGTTATTGGCCCTTACGACAATGTACACATACCAAGAGGCAGCCAAAAAACAGACTGGGAAGTAGAATTAGGCATTGTAATTGGCAAAAACGCCCGTTACTTAGGTTCGAAAGAGGAGGCTGAAAAATACATTGCTGGCTACTGCATTTCACACGATGTATCGGAAAGGGCTTTTCAATTGGAACGGGGTGGGCAGTGGACCAAAGGTAAATCGTGCGACACCTTCAACCCACTTGGTCCTTGGCTGGTAACCAAAGATGAATTGAAAAATGTGCATAATCTTTCTATGAACCTTTCTATAAACGGTGAAGTGAAGCAGAAGGGAAATACCAATACCATGATATTTAATTCCTATTTCATTGTGCATTATTTATCGCAATTTATGACTTTGGAGGCAGGCGATGTGATTTCAACAGGTACGCCTCCAGGTGTGGGTATGGGCTTCAAACCACCACAATACATTAAAGCAGGTGATGTGGCAGAATTAAGCATCGAGGGATTAGGCACTCAAAAGCAAACTTTTATACAAGCATAAAAGCGGTTTCATCTCCTATAAGTCTTTAAACCTATAGGAGATTTTGCAACTAATCGAATCTGATAGCTCGTATCGGCTTTATTCGGGCAATTGCCATGCAAGGCAGAAATACTACTAAAGCCATAAAACTGCTCAATAGTACATTGGTATATAGCCACACTTGCCAGCTCCATTCTATAGGCACGCTGTTCATATAGTAGTTTTCAGGGTCGAGTGGTAGCAAGTGAAAGTAATATTGCAATCCGCAAAATATAGCTGCCAAGGCATTGCCAATCAGCAATCCGTAGCCGATTAATTTTATCCCCCTTACAAAAAATATTTTCATTATCAATTGATTGCCAGCACCTAAAGCTTTGAGAATGCCAATCATTTGGGTTCGCTCCATTATCATTATAAATAGAGATGAAATCATGTTGAACCCCGCCACTACTATGATTAATATCAGGAAAATTACCACATTCTGATCGAGCAATATCAGCCAGTCGAATACAGTAATGTAGCGGTCGGTTATTTTTTCAAGCCCAAGGTCGTAATCCATATGAGCAAACACGGTATCGGCAGCCACTTCGAGTTTATCGAAATCTTTTATCATTATTTCATAGCCGCCTGCCACAGTACTGTCCCAATTATTCACCCGCCTTATCAGGTTTATATCGCCAATCATATAGGCTTCATCAAACTCTTCCATGCCAGTGTTGAATAATCCTGTTACCTTCAGCTTTCTTATGCGTGGCGGATTTTGCACAAAAAACACCGTTATATCATCCTCTATCTTTAGTCTGAGCTTCTTGGCTATTTTTTCGCTCACTACTATTTCCTTCGCTCCAGTAGAATCGCCAAAGTGAATAAATCGCCCTTTGGTGATGTTTTTTCCGAAAGTTGCAATGTCGAAATCGCTATCTACCCCTTTCAAAATGGTGCCTAGCACTTCTTCGTTGGTTTTGATAAGGCCTGCTTTTAGGCTGTAAGTGCTGATGTTGCTGATTAGTTTGTTCTGCCTCATGGCTTTCATAAATGCAGGATTTACTTGAATGGGGTTTTCGTGCAGCGAGTTGTTGAGGTCGTATTTGGTAAGCTGAATATGCCCCCCGAAGCTGAAAAGCTTATTGCGAATATTGCGTTGGAAGCCTAATAAAATAGCATAAGAGATGAGGATAATGAATATGCCTGAGGCTACACTGCCTATGGCTATGCGGCTGATTATGGTAGAAAACGAACTCCTGTTTTTTGAGGAAAGTCTTGACGCTATAAAGTTTGAAAGAAGCATTTGCAAAATTGGCTAAAATTTGACTAATGCCAATAGTGATAGGCAATCTCTTATTTTTCAAAAAGAATTATGAACGAGAGATACCGAGATCCTAAGCCATTTCCTAAGCCTGTTTACTCATCAATAATTTTTATTTCGTACGCAAACTTCACTAGGCCTACTAAAGTTTTTGTATTGGTTTTTCGAAATATATTTTTGCGATGGGTTTCTACTGTGTATTCGCTAATGTGCAGAGCATCTGCTATTTTCAAGTTTGAATACTCTTTGATAATGAGCTTTATTATTTCAATTTCTCTTGGTGTGAGTTCAAAAGTTTTGGCATCATCTTTTTTTGTTTCCTTCTCCGTTACCATATTTGAAATCAAGATTTCCGATACCTCTCGGCTATAATACCGGCCTTTTGCCATTACTTTTTTTATGCCTTCGAGCAATTCTTTTCTATCGGTGTTTTTGAGAATGTAGCCAGAGGCACCAGCATCAAGTGCTTGCTGTATGCTTCCAAGTGCATTATTCATAGTTAATATTATCACTTTTGTATACGGATATGCTTGCCTTATTTGCTGCGTAAGCTCTATTCCGTTAATGTCAGGCATGTTAATGTCAATCAATGCCACGTCTATTTGATTTTCATCTAGTATTTTCAATGCCTCTTTTGCGCTCAACGCAGCATATATTTCATCAAACTGCTTATCGGTTTTCAATATAGATTTTAGTCCGTCAAGCATTATTTTGTGGTCGTCACAAAGTAAAAGTTTCAAAGCCATAGTTTGTTTTCTCGTTTAGTTATTCTGTGTCTTGCATTTGCAACATATTGAAATGGATGTTGTACATGGTGCCTTTATCAGGTGATGAATCAATATGTACTTCACCCTTCAAATATTCTATTCTTGAAATGATATTTTTAATGCCCATGCCATTTGCCGACTTTTGAATCACAGATATTTCAAAACCTATGCCATTGTCTTCAATCAAAATTACCAGATTATCGTCTTCCCTAAAAAGCTGAATATACACATCTGTAGCTTGCGAATGGCGAATGGCATTGTGAATTATTTCCTGAATAATTCTGTAAATAGTAGTTTGAACTTGGGGCTGCAAATCTGGCTCAAAATCTAGATTTTGAAAGTGAACTTTGATTTTTTCTGCATTGTTAATTTTTCTGCAAAAATCTTTGAGAGCTGCCATTAAGCCAAATTGAATTACGGTATTGGGCATGAGATTGTGAGAAATATTCCTAATTTCCCGGCAAGAATCATCGACCAAAGCCACAATACTATTCACAACATCAGCAGTTTGTTTATTGCGTTTGTCTACCCAATTTTCTAGGGAAGAAAGGTTGAGCTTTACTACCGAAAGCAACTGGCCAATACCATCATGTAGCTCAAAGGCCAATCTTTTCCTTTCGTTTTCTTCACCCTGAATTATAGCCCCAAAAGCTTTTTTCTGTTCCTCGTTGAGTCGTTGCAGCAAAAATGCGTTTTCTTGTAGCTGCAATATGGTTTCACGTTGTGCAATTTGCTTTTCTACTCTCAAAATATTAATACGATCGGCCAAGGCAAAAGATAAAAACAACAGCTCAAGTATGGTGCCAATTTGGATGCTATAAGTGGCTAGAAAATTGAAAGGAATAAACCCTAAACTTGCTATGGCATACATAACGCCTCCAAAACTAATGGCTGTCCAGCCCACAATTAAAAACCTGGTAGAAGAAATGCCTTGTTTTCTGGCACTAAAAATAGCCGATAAAATGCAGGGAATAACACCAAAAACTGCCAAGAATATAAAAAATGGCAAATTATACTTAAGCGGAATAAATATGCACGATATTATTTCTGCAAAAGCAATACATTTTATAAGGTAAAACGCATTTTTCATCCATTTCGACTGGTACAATTTGCCAATAAAACCTTCTAGAAATAGCATGATAAATAATATGACCATACTAAAAAACACCCCGCCCATCTTGTTGGAAATGGTGGGAAAATCTTTCATTATATATTGATTGAACCAGCCGCCAAGCTCCATCTGAAACAATAGAGTGGAGAATATATAGAATACATAATATAAATAGCTAATGTCGAAAAAAGCAAAATATAGAAACAGATTGTAAAAACCCATAATAATGATGGCACCAAAATATATGCCTTCTACCATTTGAAGCCTATATTGGTAGTCGAAATAATTTTTATAGTCGGCTAATACAAGTGAGAAATCTACAACATCTTCCGAAGCTATTTTTAGGTATAAGGTGTATTTTTTATGTGTGTTGAGGGGTAAATCGAATATAAAATAGCGATTGTCGAACTCTCTGGTGGCAAAGCTTCGGGCGTTTCCGGTTTTTGTTTGCTTCAGTAAATTGCCTGTTTCGTCTACCAAATAGCAATCAATATAATTGATGGTAGTGTTTTCGCAGGCCAATACCAAATTGGGTTTTAGAGAATCAGTGTCGAACTCAAGTTTAAACCAATAGGTTGAGTTGGTATAACCAAAGTTGTTTTTCCCTTTCTCTGGTTTTATAAATAGTGGTTTGTCTTTGCCATTTAGAAGTTCGGCAATAGTAAGGCTGCTTATTTTATCTTCAAAAAAATAGCCTTGCAGGTATATTCTATCATCAAATTTTATTTGGCTTGCATTCAATATATTAGAATCGGCAAAAATGCTTTTCGGAGAAAAAATCAATAAGAAAGTAACTAAAAATAAGGATTGTCTTTTAGGATACTTCATTGTTTTATTTACAGATGAATAAAAAACGCATTTTTGAATTGTAGCTCATAAAATATTATTCTCAAATAGCCTCGAAAATTAGCATAATAAACAACAATTATCTATTTTTAATTCGCAATAGCGTCTCAAATTCTCCGCATTATGAGTTCTCCTTCTTCAGGCAACGAACAAAGCCATTTCAATGGTTTCACTAGCACAGATTTAGAGCAAATCATCAACAGCTCTCAAGATTTTATTGTATCTCTTGGGCTTGACTATACCATAAAATACGCCAACAATGCCTACTGTGATATGGCGAGAAAAGCCTACAGCAAGGAAATAGCTTACCATCAGACTTTATTTTTCGATTTAATCCCACATTTTTTACATGCTCATTATAAAGAATTGCTCGCAAATGTGGTAGCAGGCGAAACGATTAGCAACGATACTTACCGAAACTACTCCAATAAAAACCTGTCTGATGCTTACTTTGAAGAAGTATTTAAGCCTGTGGTAGGTGCTGAAAATGCGATTCAATCTATCTCGGTTTTCATAAAAGACATTACCCAAAAGTATAGAATAGAACACCAATTGGCTGAGAATGAAGCGATTTTGCGTGGAGTATTCGATAGCAGCTCCGATGAAATACTTTCTATAAACACCAAATATGAGGTTACAAGCTTCAATACATGTGTAGAAGCAACATATACTAAAATCACTGGCAAGAAAATAAATATTGGTACCAATATATTGAAGTATTTTGATTCGCAAGGCCATTACCAATTGGCTTCTACATTCAAACAAAGATACGACAGAGGCCTAAAAGGTGAAAAATTTAGCGAAACAGATACTTATGAGCTTGATGGGGTAAATCTGTATAGAGAGCTATTTATCAACCCCATTGTCGTAAATAATTCGATAATTGGCATAAGTATTTTTGGGCGAGACATTACCCAGAAAATTCACAATGAGAAAAGAGCAATTGAAAACGAAGAGTTTTTAAAGTCGGTGCAAAACATGGCTCAAATAGGTACTTGGAGGCATAATTTGAAATCGGTCGATTTTTCCTGTTCCAATTATTGTTTCGAAATATTTGGTGTAATGCCTACTGTAAAGCCCACTAAAGAGCTATTTGATGGTATGCTAGGCACTGAAAATAAGCAAAAAATTCAAAATGCAATTAGCAAATTCCTTATAAACGGCAAAAGAGAATCGTTTGAAATTACACTTGCTTTCTCTGCCAATGTCGTAAAGCACCTAGCTTGCAATATCAATCCTATATTTGATAGTGAAAATAATTTAGTGGAATACATTGGAAGTATACAAAACATAACTGACCGTAAAAACATCGAGCTTTCATTGGCTTCTTCGCTCGAAGAGGCCGAAAAACTAAACGAAACCTTGTCGCAAAGGGAAAAAGAACTCACTTCAAATGAAGAAGAGCTACGTACTTATGTAGAAGAATTGTCGTTGCTTAACAGAAAATTGGAAAGTAACGAGGCCTTGCTAAATAAAAACTTGCAGTTGCTCAATCTTTCAGGGCTACTTAGCAAACTGGGAGGTTGGGAATATGATGTAGCCGAAGACAAATACTATCTCACCGACCAAATGTATTTGATGCGTGGGCTAAAGATAGGTGATGAACTCAACTTTAAAAACACACTCAACTTCTATACTCCTGAAGATGCCGCAATCTTAAAAAGCAAAATTGACCAGCTAATGCTTACTGGCGACCCTTACGACCATGAAATGCAGATGAATACTCTTTCCGGTGATAAAATATGGGTGAGAAGTATAGGCTATTCTGAAATGAAAAAGGGCAAAGTTGTGAAAGCCTACGGTGCCGTGCAAGACATTACAAAGCGTAAACGCGACCAACAAAAATTGGTAGATAGCGAAACAAACTTGAAGGCCATTATCAACAATACCGATTTTGGAATATGGGCTATTGATAAAGAATACCGATTGATAGCATTCAATGATGTATTTGAGCGAGAATACGCCCCATATTCTACTGTTTCGCCTAAAGTTGGTATGAATCTTTTTGCAAATACTCAATCGAAAAAAGAAATTGAAAACCTGAAAAAATACTATGAAAGGGCGTTTAAAGGTGAAAAATTTAGTATTGAAATAGATATTTTTGATTTTACTTTTGAATCGTATTTCAACCCTATTATCCAATCAGATGGCTCAATTCGTGGCGTAGCTGTCATTAATAAAGATATTTCTTCCCGCAAAATAATTGAAAAGCAAATTAAATCAAGTGAACATAAATTTAGAGCACTCTTTGAAAAATCAAAAGTATCAAT
Organism: uncultured Bifidobacteriaceae bacterium; assembly: GCA_964565665.1. GTDB lineage: Bacteria > Bacteroidota > Bacteroidia > Cytophagales > UBA9547 > CAZMFZ01. The sequence goes on from CAZMFZ010000009.1 coordinate 22,407, forward strand.
GATGCTAATTGAAAAAGAAAATGTAATTGATTGCAACGAACAAACCCTCAAGCTTTTTCATATTTCAGATAAAACAGAACTCAACAAACTCATACCTCCACTCCTGAAGGAATCGGGTTTTGAAGGATTTTCTTTGACTGATAACTCCTCCAACAAACCCAATACCGCAGAACTGAAAGAGCAAATATTCGAATGGACACATACACTCAATGATGGATACAAACTCTATGGCGAAATAAGAATTACACCAGTTGAAATAGACGATAGAGAGGTGCTTTTTTCACAATTTTACGACCTCACCGAAAGAAAATCGGCCGAAGTAAAGATATTAGAAAGTGAAAATTTCCTCAACAGCATCATCGACAATATTCCTATTGGTATTATGATTATCAATCAGTTTGGTGAAGTGCAACGCATGAATTCTGCCTTAATAGCTCTTACTGGCATTCCAGAAAATTGGTTTAACAGAGGGAGTATCAATTTTTCAAACGACCCTTTTTTGGAAGAGATAGGTGCAAAAGAAATATTTAAAACTGCCCTGAAAGGTGGTGTGGTAATCAACGAGGAGCTGAAAATTGATTTCGGATTATCTATTAATGAATGGAACATGCGTGACGATATTGCTTGGTTTTTAGTCACCGCTTTCCCTATTGAAGAAAATAAAAGCATAAATAATGTAGTAATAGCTCTTATTGATATTACAGTTGATAAGCAAAATGAAGAGAAAATAAAGCTCAATGCCACAGAACTTATAACATCGAATAAAAAAATGGCCGAGTACAAGCTCATGGCTTTACGTTCGGTAATGAATCCGCATTTTCTATTCAACTCCCTCAATTCAATTCAATATTTTATCGCAAAAAACGAAAGAGAGCAAGCTCTAAATTACTTGTCTCTTTTTTCAAAGCTCATCAGATCTATTCTCGACAGCTCTATCGACAATTCGCACTCGCTGGTTGAGGAAATAAGTATTCTCCGTTTCTATACCGATTTGGAAACCTTGCGATTTGAAAACAAATTCAAGACTATATTTGAAATTGATGAAGAAATAGACCAAGACTCTATTGAAATCCCATCACTTATATTGCAGCCTTACGTTGAAAATGCTATTTTGCACGGGCTTTACAACAAAGAGGGCGAGCAAGGCGTATTACTAATCTCTTTCAAGCTTACTGATGATGAGAATCTGATGGTAGTAATTGAAGACAATGGGGTAGGCAGAATAGAAGCTTTGGAAATAAAACAAGCCAGTAAAATTCACCGCTCGGTAGGCATGTTGGTAACCCAAGAGCGATTGGAATTGATAAATAAAGACAATAACTTGACAGTCAAGATAATCGATTTGAAAGATGAAAGCGGAAATCCAAAAGGTACAAGAGTAGAAGTGCAATTTAATATAGAAACAAATTTATAAACCTATACCCTATATGCTAAAGGCCATAATTGTAGATGATGAAGAAAAAAGCAGAGAAAATCTGAAAATTTTAATTGAAGAATTTTGCTCAAATGTGCAAGTACTTGCCTTAGCCAAATCAGTGAGCGAAGGTATTGAAGCCATCGATAATTTTCGCCCCGATATTCTGTTTCTTGATATTCAAATGCAAAAAGAAACTGGTTTCGATTTGCTCAACAGAATCAAGAAAATAGATTTTGAAATTATATTTACTACCGCTCATTCCGAATATGCCATTGATGCCATCAAGTTTTCTGCCATTGACTATTTGCTGAAACCAATCGATATCAACGACCTAAAACAAGCCATACGAAGGGTAGAAAAAAAGCTCACCAACAACAATTTTAAAGAGCAATTCGAAACTTTGCTGCACAATTTTCGAGCCGACAATTCCGATAGTTACAAACTTGCCATTCCCTCATCTGATGGATTGGTATTTATTAGTATAAAAGACATAATCTATTGCGAAGCATTGAGCAACTACACCAAAATTCACATGAAAGATGGCAAGTTTCATATCATTTCTAAGACACTCAAAGAATATGAAGGCCTGCTAAGCAACTATCATTTTTTTAGAGTTCATCATGCCTATCTTATCAATACTAAGGAGATAAAAAAATACGTGCGAGGCAATGGTGGCTATGTGATTATGAACAACGATGTATCAATTGATGTGTCGAAACGCAAAAAAGAATTATTCCTGAAAAAGATTGACAATGGTTTTTTCTCTTAAAAGTCGACTTCTTTTCAGGCTGTATGAGTTGTATATCTTAAAACTGCCATTTACAATTCAAATAGCAGTGCTAGATACATATTTCACCAAAAGTCGCTTGGCGATTGGCAAAAGACTTTCATCAACAGGCATTTCTATTTTTGATTCCACCAAATAAGTACCAGGATTAGGTAGTTTTTTGTATCTTTTTATCAAATCCACTTTCATGTTTTCGTAGGTGTTTGCCATACCTCTGCGTTGGGCTTCCAAAAATCGGGTATGCACACCTCTGTATTTTTCTTGCACGCTTTGGAAAATCGTAATTTGGTATTCGTAGATGCGCGTCATTCTCGAATCAGCCTCAGATACAAACAAATAGCCTTCATCGGGATAGAGTGGCGATAATCCGATGGGTGAAATCTGCATTTTACTTTCAAAATTTTCATATAAATCTTTGCCATCTGCCAAATGCAGCTTAAACTCAGGAATTGAAAATGAGATAATTGATTCAATTTCTTCCATCATTTCATCGTCTTCAACTATTTTTTCATATACCATTTGAAGTTTTTCAAAATCTGGTTGATTGAGTCTTTCGGGAAAAGCGTTTTTTATAAGCTGTTTATTTTCTTTCAAAATCATTAAATTCTGAAAGTGAAAAATAAGGTCTGAAAGTACCGGATACAGCTTTTTTTCTTCAAAATTAATGTTCACCTCTTGCAAATAAGCCAAAAGCACATATTTTTTATACTCAAAATCAATCAATCCTTCGGTGAGCCAATTGTTGCTTAAAGTTTTCATGGTATCAAAATTTAATAAGTGAATAATAAATTTTACTTCAATAGTATATTGATACGAAAACTTAACAAATAGTTAACATAAAGTTAAGTAAATAAGATCTAATTATTTGATAATGAGAGAAGGAGTAAAAAAATTCTGAGTAAAGTTATGGATTAAAGTTTTTTCATATTTACAGCTATTGCTGTGAAAAACGGTTAATTATTTAGCGTTTAATTCAGCTCGTATCTTTTTAGGTAATCCATCCACTACCAAATGATAGGAATCATCAATAAGCTGGTACAAAATTTTTGAGTTTGTGCCACTATACGTTACGGTATTCCAATGTTTTTTATTTTGGTGAAAACCAGGCTGTACAAAATCATAAAGCTCACGTTGCTCAATGGCATTTTCGGGATTGCATTTTACATTGAAATGCAAGTTTTCGTCTGTTACCGATGTGAGTAAAAATATTTTACCCGATACTTTGAAAACTAAGGTTTCGTTGTCGAAAGGAAACTCTTCAGTAACTGCTGGTTTTGAAAGGCAATATTCTCTTAGTGTTTCTAGCGTCATTTTTAGTTTTATAGATATGAATCGTTAAGCAAATATCATTGAAAATAAAATTAGCTTTAACAATTGATGAGATGTTGATACAATTAAATCAATTGTCATATCCTTTAACTATTGGTAAATAAAAATAGTGCTATTTATTAACCTACTATTTCTAGCAAAGGGAAAACACTTTAGCTTTGCAGTTGCTTTTACAATCAATATTTTATTTTGCTCTTAATACCTAACCCATTTCACCCCAAATAATTTTGAAAACAGGAGTTCTATTAGTAAATCTAGGCACACCAGATAGCCCAGCAGTACCAGATGTCAGAAAATATTTAAGAGAATTTCTGATGGATAAGAGGGTAATTGATATTCCTTTCTTTCAGAGATTTTTATTGGTAAATGCCATCATAGCCCCATTCAGAGCTCCTAAATCAGCCAAAGTTTATAAAAATATATGGAATGAAAATGGCTCGCCTTTGCTTTATTATTCGCTAGAATTGACAAAATTGGTTCAAAAAGCATTGGGCGAAAAATATCATGTAGAATTGGCAATGCGTTACCAAAGCCCTTCCATAGCTTCATCAATATTAAAATTACTAGACAAAGGCTATAAGCAAATCATAGTTTTGCCACTGTTCCCTCAATATGCTTCAGCCTCTACAGGCTCGGTACAGGAGGAAGTAATGCGGATATTGAGCCAAAAACAAATCATCCCAAGTGTAGATTTCATCTCTAATTTTTTCAATAATCCTTTGTTTATCAAGGCCTTTGCTGTATTGGCTGAAAAATATCTTGCTGAACAAAAGTTTGATCATATTCTGTTTTCTTATCATGGATTGCCCGAGCGACAAATCAAAAAAGGCGATTGTACAGGTACTTGCCTTGCTACAGAGAAGTGCTGCGATTCTATTCACGCCATGAATTACTATTGTTACCGAGCTCAATGTTTTGAGACTACCCGACTGATAGCCAAGGAACTAGCTATTGAAACAAGCCAGTATTCAGTTTGTTTTCAATCGCGCCTAGGCCGCACGCCTTGGATAAAACCTTATTCGGATGAAATGATAGCCAAGCTGCCTGAACAAGGCAAAAAGAAAGTACTGATATTGGTGCCATCATTCGTAGCCGATTGTTTGGAAACCATAGAGGAGGTAGGTCAGGAATACAAAGAATTGTTTTTGCACTCAGGTGGCGAGCATTGGCAAATGGTGGAAAGCTTAAATACAGACCTCACTTGGGTAGAGGCCGTAAGAGAGATGGTAATAGCTAAAACTTTATAATTGATTAATAGAAAATACACCAGTGGGATATAGAATTTTGTAAGAGGTAAAATCTTGGCTGGCGTCTAATCCATTGCCGGTTAAGATTTCTTCTTTGGTTTCGATTCTTACAAATTTATCCGTGTATACGCGTTTGGTTGCGGGATTCCAATAAAGCTCTTCTGTATTCATTTTCTTGTATTCTTTTACTCCAATTATTATCACATTGCCTCTTACTGTATAGATTCCTGTTAATTTATCAAGCCTTGCATAATGGGCTGTTAGCGTAGAATTTACCAATCCGTCAGTATCAAAAAAAGTCAAATCTATGCCTTTTGGGAATATTCGGTCTCCATTTTCAAATTCATTTTGTAGCGGAGCATGCATTTCTACTTTAACTACAGCAGAATCGCTATAAAACATCTTTACTTTTTCAAACTGAGCAATTGGCCCATCATAAGGTTTGAAATCTTGAGGTGTACGAGATGCCTTTTTGCAAGAAAATTGACAGAAGACAAGGAAAGAAAATAAAAAAATAGAAAAGAATGAATATTTTTTTGATTTCAAAATTGATGTTAAGCTTCGGAAACTTCTTTTTTACCCAACATTACTGCTCCAATTAAAGCTGCAAGGAACAAGATCGAAATCATTTCGAATGGAAGTAAATAATCACGGAACAGCACAATTCCCAAATTTTTTATCAAACCTATTTCTTGATTTGATGTTGGGCTTGTAATCAGAGCTGCATTTTTGAAACTGGCCACAAATATCAAGAATAGCAACCCTCCAGAAACTACCCCAGCAAACTTCACTAGGTTAGATTTTTGAGGCTCAGTGTCAGCATTCAAATTCAGAAACATAATTACAAATAAAAACAAAACCATTATCGCCCCTGCATATACAATAATATGAACCACCGCCAAAAACTGAGCATTCAACATGATATAATGCCCCGAAATAGCAAAAAAAGTAATGATTAAATAGAGAACACTGTGTATGGGGTTTTTAGCAAAAATCACCATCAAAGCACTTAAAATAGCTAAAAAGGAAAGGAAATAAAAGATATTGTTTTGCATCTGAATATAATTCTAATTCTAAAAATCTAGTCTATTTGTAAATCTTTGAATACTGTTTTCACTTCACCATTGCCATGATAGTACTTTTCATTTAATGGCCCGCCACCTCTCACCTTACCAATAGGGCCATGAACAGTTTCTACTAATTTGTCTTTCCCATAAATAAAACTACCTCTATCCACATCTGAAGGTGTCAATTCCTCATTGGTTAGAAATATGGCTTGTTTCGGACATGCTTCTTCGCATAAGCCGCAATATATACAGCGAAGCATATTTATTTCATATGTAGAAGCATATTTTTCTTCTCTATAAAGTGATTCTTCGCCTTTTTTGCGTTCTGCAGCTACCATAGTAATGGCTTCAGCAGGGCAAGACAAGGCACAAAGCCCGCAAGCTGTGCATCTCTCACGACCTTGTTCATCTTTTTTCAACACATGAAGCCCACGATAAGCTTCGGTAAATACTTTCTTTACTTCTGGATAGCTGATGGTATTCTTGGCACTAAAAAAATGCTTTATGGTTACAGCCATGCCTTTTGCTATTGCTGGAAGGTAAATTCTTTCCAGAAAGGTCATTTTTTTATTCGATACCAGTTTTTTTCTATTGGTTAATGATTCCATTATATGTTCAATTAAACTTATTTTCTATTTATAAATATAAAAAAAGTGATACCTTCGAATTTTAACTTCATTAAAGCTGTATAATATTTTATGATTTATATTCATTTCACACTCTGCTGTTTTTTTCAGAAAGCCTTTCAAACTTTCTATTTATCAAATAAATACCCACTAAAAGGATGTTAAATGCTATTGCAATGATAATAAGGCTTACGTTGGCAAATATTTCAGGATTGATGTACTCTTTCACGCTCTTCTATTTTATTTAAATAAAAAATAATTCTATAATAAAACTTTAATGAAGTAAATATACCAATTAATATAAGCTGAATTAATATCGCCAGAATTACAAAGTGCGAATTTTTATCCCCAAAATTATCTTTAATTGCTAGGTTTCCTGCAATAAAAGCGCAAATGGTTATCCCTTAAGCTATAACCTTCAACAACTCCAAGTTTGTTTTTACTTTCTCCTTATAAAACGCAATCAAATTATTTCAAATACGCATTTACTGTAATTACAGCTCCTGTAATCACAATATTGATGATAGCCAATGGAATTAATCCTTGCCATCCCAAACGCATCAATTGGTCGTATCGAAATCTTGGAATTGTCCATCTTACCCACATAAATAGGAAAATAAAGAAGAATATTTTGATGAATAAGAAGCCAACACCTAATAAAGCAAGTGCATTTTGAGACAAACCCATACTGTCGCTGAAAGGGAAATTATATCCACCAAAATAAAGTGTAGCAATCATGGCCGATGAAATAAACATATTTATATATTCTGAGAATAGATAAAAGCCCAACTTCATAGAGCTGTATTCTGTATGATAACCACCTATCAGCTCAGTTTCGCATTCTGGCAAATCAAATGGAGCTCGGTTGGTTTCAGCAAAGGCACAAATCAGAAATATTAAAAAGCCTAAAGGCTGGTAAATAACCATCCAATTGCCCCCTGCCTGATAAGCTGCAATATCACGCAAGCTTAATGAACCTGTAATCATTACCACAGCAATAATTGACAAGCCCATTGCAATTTCATAACTGATGTTTTGTGAGGCGGCACGAATAGCTCCCAGCAGAGCAAATTTATTGTTTGAAGCCCATCCACCAATCATAATACCATAAACGCCCATTGAAACCACGCCAAAAACATAAAGTATGCCAATATTAATATCAGCTACTTGTAGTGATACATTTCTTCCAAATATTTCAATATAGGTTCCCCAAGGAATCACAGCACTCGTCATGCAGGCTGTAAGCATAGCCAATGAAGGGCCCATAATAAAGAGACCCATGTTGGCAGTTTTGGGAATTATTTCCTCTTTGAAAAATAATTTACCACCATCTGCCAAAGGTTGCAAAATTCCGAATGGTCCTGCTCGGTTGGGTCCAATTCTATCTTGAAAAAAGGCAGCAAACTTGCGTTCTGCATAGGTAGAATACATAGCTATTACCAAGCTGAGTGTAAATATGATAGCTATTAAAGTAAATTTTTCTACTAAAAAGAAAATATCCATGAAGGCACTATGCGTTTTTTAAATTGAAAATTAATATATACAAAACGCCTAACATCGCTATTAAAAAAAAAATAGCAACAATTGTTAAGCCTATATAACCAATATCTGTAGTCATCTTTTTAACTTTTTAGCTAAGCTGAATAATTTTAATACAATAATAATTACCATAACAAATAAACTAACTTCAATGATACATAATACTACAAAAAATATATATGAATAGAAGTCGTTATTTTTTTTATAAGTGTGTATCCTGCCGTACTTACTGCAATGATGAAGAATGCCACAATATTCAAAACAGCAAGCAATACTCCTATTAATTGCTTATAATACTCTTCATTTTTCATCAAGCAAAAGCTGGATTATCGGCATTCAAACTTAATTGCTGCTTTACAACCGGATGGTTTGGCAAAAGAGTATAATGATTTTGCGATTGTACGCTTGCTCTGTTTATCATTCTTGGGCCTTCTATTATCCAATCAGCATTATCTTTCTTTTCAAACCGGCAAGTATTGCAAATGAATTCTTCCACCTCGCCAAATTGGTCTTTTCTGCCCGTTACTCTTGCTATCTCATCGCCTTTTTTCCAGAGTGTGACTTTCCCTGAGCATTTTTCGCAATCTCTGTGGGCATCAAGAGGTTTGGTAAACCATACCCTGCTTTTGAATCGAAATGTTTTATCTGTCAATGCTCCCACAGGACACACATCAATTACATTTCCTGAGAAATCATTTTCTATTGCTTTTTCAATGTAGGTGCTAATTTCGGCAGCATCACCACGATTGATTATACCATGTACTCTCTTATTTGTAATTTGATCGGCAGTATACACGCAACGAAAACACATGATACAACGCGTCATGTGCAATTGAATGTATGGGCCAATATCAATTTTGTCGAATGTTCTGCGGTCTTCTTCATAGCGTGTGCCTTCTCTGCCATGTTCATAACCCAAATTTTGCAAATCACATTCTCCAGCTTGGTCGCAAATTGGGCAATCAAGTGGGTGATTAATCAATAAAAACTCAACTACACCAGCTCTTGCTTCTTTTACTTTTGCAGATGTTGTGTTGCTCACTACCATGCCATCCATCACATTGGTACGGCAAGAGGCCACCAACTTAGGCATTGGTCGAGGGTCTTTTTCCGAACCTTTAGTTACTTCCACCAAACAAGTACGGCATTTTCCGCCTGAATCTTTCAGTTTGGTATAATAACACATAGCGGGGGGAACGTTTGTGCCAATTTTGCGGGCAGCATTCAAAATGCTTGTGCCTTCTTCTACTTCTATATCTATATTGTCAATCGTAACTTTGACCAATGCCATAAAATCAAATTTAAAAGGGAGACTTGAAATTGTATTTACTTCTAACTGTGTATTCTAGGAGTTCAAAACTACGAACTGCAATACGTATTTCAAAGTTATGGAGAAGGATGTAAATTATTTAGATTTATTTAAAATAGAAAATCAATTAGGCTAAATCAAAATACAAAAGAAAGTGGGCTCCAACTTTTACACTTCTACAAACACGCCATCATTCCTTATTTGAATTGGAAAAGTTTTTACAGGTTTATATGTGGAATTTCCTGTTACACCAGTTTTTAAGTTGATTGATAGAAAATGAAAAGGACATTCTATTTTGTCGTTTCCGATATAATTTGAACCCTTTAAGGGCAGTTGCTGATGCGGACATTTATTTTCCAAAGCCCAAAAGCCAGATGTAGTTCTGAAAATCACAATATCCTGATTGTCAAGAGATATGCCCCTTGATTTCATCAAACCAATAGCAGATTTTGCTTCTACTTCTGTTTCGAAAATTTTGTACCACTTCAATTTTTAGTAGATATTCTTTAGAATGTGAAAGTGTATGATAAAAGTTTATTATGCAGGTTCTTGCTGGCTCATGCAGTGAATAGTACCTAGACCCCATACAGTATCTCTGCAATTAATCCCGATAACTTTTCTATCGGGAAAACACGATTGAAGAATTTCCAAAGCCTTATTATCATTTTTATCTTCGAAAATGGGCACTAACACACAACCATTGGCAATTAAGAAATTTGCATAGCTTGCCGGAAGTCGTTCCCCATCTGTAATAACAGGGCTTGGCATAGGCAAAGTTACAATTTTAAAAGGGTTGCCATTTTGGTCTAGCAGGGTTTGCAAAGTTTCTAAATTCTGTTTTAGAATGTGATAATTGGCATCTGATATATTTTCTTCTACTACAGTTACTATAGTATCTGCATTTACAAATCGGCTCAAATCGTCAATATGTCCGTCAGTATCATCGCCCAATATGCCATCTTCAAGCCAAAGAATATTCGTAACTCCCAAATATGATTTCAAATATTGCTCAATTTGGGTTTGCGAAAGATGGGGATTTCGGTTTTTGTTTAGTAAGCATGCTTTTGTAGTCAATAGTGTGCCTTTGCCATTCACTTCAATTGAGCCGCCTTCCATTACTATACCAGTAGTAAAAACGGGCAAATTTTTAAGTTTACCAATTTGCTCTGGTATTCTGTTATCGTCATCAAAAGGAGGATATTTGCCACCCCAAGCATTATATATCCAGTTGGTGATGGCTTTTTCTCCTTTTTTGTTTTTTACAAATATTGGACCATGGTCTCTGCACCAGGCATCGTTGGTTTTTAAAAAGTGAAAATGAATATTTGAAAAATTTGAAAATCCATTAGCTATTAAATATGCTTTTGCCTCTTTTTCTAGTGAACTATTACCTACGTTAATATTAACCGTTTCATATTGAGCCAAAGTACCAATCAAATTACAATATTGCTTTATCATAGCTTCATATTTGCCATTAAAGGGCCAAGTATCTTTGTTATGAGGCCAAGAAAGCCAAGTAGCGGCATGTGGCTCCCATTCTGCGGGCATTCTGTAGCCAATCGGCTCGGGTATTTCGATCTGAGACATCAAATATTTAGGGTTATACATTTCAGTTAAAAACAAAGGGTTATACTTTCGCATAACCCTTTATTTGTTAGTTTCAACTTGTTTCAATATTCGTCTTCATTGAAAAAGAAATCGTCTTTAGTGGGGTAATCGGGCCATATTTCTTCAATGGTCTCATATGGTTGTCCGTCATCTTCCAATTCCTGCAAATTTTCAATCACTTCCATTGGTGCCCCTGACCTTACTGCGAAATCTATTAATTCGTCTTTGGCGGCCGGCCATGGTGCATCTTCCAAATACGATGCTAACTCTAGTGTCCAATACATTTCCTATTAAAGTTTAGGTTCACAAAATTTCCGCAAAACAATATAAATAATTCTTTAAAACAAAATAATGTTTTTATTAATTATAAATGGATGAATATCAGATAGTTGCAAATTAATTATGTCAACAAATTCATCTACCCCTGTCGACTTAGGTTCTTTAAGCTATCTGCAAATACTGTGCCTCTAGCTCGCTTAATAATCTTTGTTTGCTCTCTAAATTGCGTTTTTGCGAATTTAATTTCGAGCCAAATACTTTATCGAAGGCGTTGCCTTTATTGTTTGCATTTTGAGCTGCAAAATTATTCTCAAAGTTTTCGATATTTTCTTTATCTCTGGTTACCAGCTCCTTCATTATACCAATCTTAATTTTGATTTGCTCTATTAATGGCAATCTTAAAAGATTTGGCGTACGCTTGAAGGCTATTTTATTCATGAAATAAATATCAAGAATGCGAGCCACATTTACTTTAAATTGCGTGTCCATATCTCGAAAATCGGAAATGGTGCGTTGAATTCCCAGCAATTTCCATTGGTCGTACATTTGACGAGATTCATCATCGCCACCATAAGGCAGCTCTAGCAGTATTTGCTCCGTACGCTCAATTAGTTTTTTGTAAGGCTCTAATATAGCAGCAATGTGTGGTGGCAAAGTACGTGGCCCACGGCTTTTCTTGTATTCTTTCACCCGTGCCGTAAGTGCAGCAGACGAGTCTTTGTACATTTTCATTATAGGATCTAGTTCCTTTTTGGGTACTAAACCTACTTTTCGCCAGTCTTCTTTGATTTTTCTGAATTCTTCGCCTGCTTTTCGCATATCGCTCCAAGTGCATACATCGGCAGCTTTTTTGGCTAGTGCATCGTATTTCTGAAGTTTAATGACATTCAGTTGATTACGGGCCTCAAAAAATTCTTGTCTACGTTTGAAAAAAGTATCAAGATATTGTTTGAAAATGGTTTCAACTTCTTCCTCAGCCGATTTTTCAACCCCACCGATTCGAACCCATTTTTTCTTAATCTCTTTTATTTGCTCAGCCACATTGAGCCAATCGTTGCTGGTTTTCAAAAGGCTCAATTCTTCCAACAAGGCACGTTTTAACGACAGATTTTTTTGCCTGTTAACTATAATAAGTTGTTCAAGCTCTTTTTCTTTGGCAATTAGGCTTTCGAAAACCGCAGTAAAATCGCCAATACCCTCGTAAGAGCCGCAAAGTTCTTTCAGATGTAGCAATTTCTGAAGGTATGAGCCTTTGTTTTCTGCAGTATCTACTGCTTGAAAAAGGTCATTTACTTTTTTTACAAAAAGTAAAAATCTATTTTCAAAATACAGAATGGCATCTGGTTCTGTATCCTTTACAATTCCGATTTCTCTTTCAGGAAAGTGTAAAAATGATTTTACGTACACATTTCCTTCTTTGATATAACCGAAAGGATGTGCTGCGGCTATATGATTAGTCTCCACAATAGGTTAATTAGTTTGGTTGGTTAAAATACTCCAGTTAAATCTAGGCTAAAAGCGAAGAATTAAGTTACGGAGACAATTTGCAAATGTAAAAATAAAAATATCAAATTGGGTTTAGTATAAAAATTAAATCTGCAACTAATGCAGTCCAGCCAGTTTGGTGCGAAGCTCCGCAGCCACGCCCTGTATCGCCATCGAAATATTCGTAGAAAAGAATATTTTCATTGAAATCGGGCTTTTCAAATATAATGTGTTGATGATTATTGGCAGGTCTACTATTTTTATCAATTTCAAATATTCTAATCAATCGCTCGGCAATACTTTTGGCTATTTGTGTGAAATTGCTCGGCTCGCCAATAGGGAAATGGGGAAATTGCAATTGCAGTTTGTCGCCATAAAATTCACCTAAATGATAAAAAGCATATACCAACATATAATTTACTGGTAGCCAAATCGGCCCACGCCAATTGGAGTTTTCGCCAAAATCGGCTGTATCTGACTCGCCAGATCGGTATTTCATTTCAAAATTTTGTTTATTGACAATAGCTGAAAATGGCACTATTTCATATTCTTTCGAAAGCGTACGAATACCGAATTTTGACAAATACCTGCTTTCATCGGCCAATGAGTGGTAAATTCTTTTCATTCTTTTGTCGGGAACAGATGTAAAAAGCCAATTTCCATTATCCGATTTTTTAATGAATTGATTATTTTCCCCCTCATTCATTAATTCTTGAAGCGATTTTATAAAGTCAGGGTGTTGATTTAGCTGCGTTGCTAATAGAAATTCAGTTGCAAATAATGGGCTTAATCCTACAATATTTCTTATTGGCAAAGACTGCATTTTTCCATTACTACTTAGAATAAAATCTCCGTACACGCCTTCTTTATCGTTCCAATGGTATAGATTTATTGCGATTGAAATTCGTATGAAATTCTTTGCAAAATGTATAGCATCTTCAATTAAAAATGGCGTTGAAACAGCTAATTCCAATGCCATTTGCATCATATTGATGGAGAAAAGAGCCATCCAAGCAGCAGAATCGGCTTGTATTAACTTTGCACCATCGGAGAGAGGCCTTCCTCGATCGAAAATGCTTACATTGTCTAGGCCCATAAAACCACCTCCAAATAGCATTTCACCAGTGCAAGATTGGGTTGCCAGCCACCATTGGTAATTGCGAGACAAGCCGCTATAAATATTTTGTAGGAAATCAATATCGCCTTTGCCAGTTTTAGCTTTATCAATGTTGTAAATTTTCCAAGCTCCAAAGGCATTTACAGGTGGATTTACATCACCAAATGCCCATTCGTACGCTGGAATCTGCCCTTGCGGACTCATATAGCGATCAGAAACAAACAGTTTGATTTGGCTTTTGGCAAAATCGCTATCGATGTGGGCAAACGGAATGGCATGAAATGCGGTGTCCCAAGCGGCAAACCACGGGTATTCCCATTTGTCGGGCATTGAGATAATGTCATGGCTATCTAAATGCTTAAAAGTTGCATTTCTGCCTTTTTTGCGAATTTCAGGTGGTGGAAATTGATTGGCATCGCCATTAAGCCATTTTTCAATATTGTATTTATAGAATTGCTTCCCCCAAATTAAACCACTCCAAGCTTGACGTTGAATAAATGAATGTGCTGCATTTGTATTATTTTTTTGCAGACTATGGTAAAATTCATCGGCCTCATTAATGGCTTTTGAAAATAGTTCATCAAAATTTTCGAATGCAAGTGCAGAACTGAAATTTTCCTCTTTTTTCCTTAGTCTAAACTTAAGTTGTTGGCTTTGCCCAGCTTCTACGCTCAATCTGATGTGTGCAGCAGCCTTAGTACCTGTCTTATCAGTATTTACAGCCTCTTTTCTGCCATCAATTAGCCATTCGTGGAAGGCATCTTTTACATAATTAGTTTGACTGGGCATGCCAAACAATCGGGAGGCGTTTGTTTCATTTTCAGTATATATAAACTCAGCTTCAGAATTCGAAAACCATTGATAATCGCCCACTAAAGGGTTTTTAAGAGTTACAAAATCGTCTGTTTGAAGCAAGCTTGGTTTGTTTTCAATGCCTTCCCAAGCCCAAGTGTTTCGAAACCAAGCGGTGGGCAATACATGAATTTCAGCTGTTTCTGTCGACTTATTTTGTATCGTTACTTGTATTAAAATATCTTCTGTATCTACTTTAGAATATTCTATAATGCAGTCGAAATATTTATTTTCATTAAAAATATTGGTGTCAGCCAATTCAAATTCTGGTTCGGAAATTGGGCTTTCTATATTTTGAGTTATTAATTGGGTGTAAGGGAAAGCTTGCTGCGGATATTTATATACATATTTCAAATACGAAGCCGAAGGAGTGGCATCTGCATAAAAATAGTATTCTTTCACGTCTTCATTGCGATTGCCTTCTAGCCCTGTAAGTCCGAAAAGTCGCTCTTTGAGAATTCCATCATTGCCATTCCAGAATGAAAATGCAAAGCAGATGCGTTGGGTTTGGTCGCTAATGCCAGCAATGCCATCTTCGCCCCAACGGTAGGCTCGGGAACGGGCGTGATCGTGAGGTAAAAAATCCCAAGCAGATCCAAACTCGCTGTAATCTTCCCTTACAGTACCCCATTGACGCTCAGATAGATATGCCCCCCACTTTTTCCATAAGGGATTTTTAATTCGTTCAGATTCAGGATTTTGCATGGTGCAAAATAAAAAAATATTCCAAGGAAATGCGATTATGAAGAGATTTTGATAATAATCTGATTATGTAAAAGAAATTTGAAAAAACTAAGGGAATTTGCATAAATGTGAGAATTATGTAAATTTTTTAAATAATTATGTAAAACTCTTATTGTCTATGATGTGTACTTTTGAAACCTGACAAATAAACTTTATTTGCCTTAAACAGCATCAAAAATACCAGGAATGCCCCGGTAAATGGCCATTCCCATTGGATTTGCCCTTGAATACGTTGATTAGTGGATTTTCTGAAAGGGGGAGAAAGTTTCTTCTCCTCTTTTTTTGATGGGGCAAGTAGAATTTGACAGATTGCTACACATATAGTCTGATTATTTATATCAGACCTTCAAAACACGACAAATTTTCAACATTATCGCAACAAATATTATACCTAGAAGCAAATTACAATCGTTTGTTGTAATTTTAACTGATACAAAACCACAACTAAGAATATTTAATACCATAGGCGTATGTTAGCACAAGTAGCTTCTCAAACGAGCGAGGTTTTAAAAAAAGAGACTTGGAAAGAAGTACCGCTTGAGTTTGAATTCAATTACAGGCTTGCCGTATCTACAAAAGGCAATGCCATACTATTTACCAATGAAATAAAGGATGGAAAAATAAAAAAGCTTTCCATTGAAAATAACCGTGTAAACCTCTGCCTGAGTCGATATTTTATAAATGAGGATGGGAAAAAATGCAAGAAAGCACATAAATTCACCATTCATCTACTTATTGCGAACACATTTATTCCAAATCCTGATCATTTAAAGTTTGTAATTCATAAAGATGGTAATGTGGCCAATAATGCCATTGACAATCTTTATTGGACAAAATTCAGACTTGCAGGCACTAAAGGTGAGGCCAAGCAAAGTGTAGAATTGCATAAATGGGAAAAGGCCAAATTGTTTTTTGTAGATGAAAAAGCACAACGCAAGTTTGCGGTTACAAATTTCGGTAGGGTAATATTGTATTTTAAAGAGATTGCTGATGGAAGGTTTATTATTCCATATATTGATAATAAAGGCAGGCCAATGATTACAATTACGCCAATGGATGCTGCACGAAAATCGTGGGTGGTGCATTCGCTAGTTGCCACTCATTTTTTGCCTGCAGCACAGCCAAATCAAAAATTTGTAATCCATCTTAATCATAATATAGTAGACAATTACTTTTCGAATTTGGCATGGGCTTCGCAATTGGAAAAATCGCTCCATACCAAAGCTCACCACAAAGCCCAAATACAATCAGGAGAAAGAAAAAAGGAAGGCATCAAACTAAGTGAGACGCAAGTAATTCACATCAAACGACTTATTAAAAGAGGCAAAGTTCGCAACAAGATGATTGCCAAGCAATTTGGCATAAGTGAAATGGCCGTTTACCGTATAAAAAGAGGCGAAAACTGGGCTCACGTAAGTATTGACAATGTGTAAGCAGAAAATCAGCGCAGAAAATGAATTGATATGTTATATATATGATTTCCTATTTAGCGTAAATTCCACTTCTTTAATCAATCAAAGTGACAATTGCGGAACAAATAATTGCTCTATTTATTTTAGCCATTCCAGTGGCTTGCATTACTTGGACGGTAACCCATGAAGAGGCGTTTCGCGAACCTCGTGATTACTGTATCAAAAACAGCATCGAAAAAAAGACACTATTAGCTAGAAAGTTCTTTTACTTATTCACCTGTGAATATTGTTTTAGCCATTATGTAGTATTAATGGTTCTTTTTGTAACAGGCTACAAACTTTTATTTACCGATTGGCGAGGCTATCCGATAGCCTTTTTCTCTTTGGTTTGGGTAGCCAATATTTACATGAGTCTCTATGCACTGCTTCGCACTACACTCAAAGAGCAATCCACAGAAATTTCTTTTTTAAAAGAGAAAATAGAAAGCTTGATTGATAGTTAGTATAAATTGTAAGTCAAGACAATCGCAAAGAGATTTTCACAAGCACACCTAATATTTCCCAATACTTATCATTCTTCACATTAAGTTTACAATTGATGTATACCTTTAGGGATGCTAAATTACCAACTCCCCATTGACGATATTTCTACCCAAAAAGCTTATGAATATGTTGAAATTGAAAAGGCATTTAGCTATATATCCCACAGTTCACAATTAGAATTTGATTTTCCGCAGGGTGGCTGCCAGCAGCGTAGCCATGCCATTTCAATGATATTAGCTAAAAAGTTTGGTATTCAACATTGCAAAATATGGCTGTTTTCTCCCGCTGCTTTGCTCGATTTCGATACTCGAGCATTATATGTGGAAGATAAAAACAAATTGACACCCAATAATACCATTTGTTGGAATTATCATACTGCTCCAATGGTGAAGCTTTCCAATGGCGATGCTATTGATTACCTTATTATCGACCCTTCGCTGAACAGGAAAATGCCATTGTTATTGGCAGATTGGTTGGGTAGCATTGGCAATTCCGACAATAGCAAATACACTTTTCTCGCTCCTGAAAAGTATTTTTTCAATTGTAAATACAATAATTTTTCCCAGCTCACCAATGTGTTTGATGGTTCTTTCTTCGAATTTATAAACCCTGCCAAAGATAATCTTGTGCTTGAAAAAGGATTGGCGGTAAATGATATGGCGATGCTGATTTATAAAAAACACATATTGCCACTTATGAACGCTTGGCTTATGAAAGACGAAGCCAAATTGCAAGACTTGAAAGATATATTCGGCAACGCCACCGCACTTGATTTGTTATTTGCCCAAAATTTGAGTGGGAATACCGACAATACCTCCTATCGCTATGTATTGGCTCAGTATGGCAGCATAATGAAAGAGGCCAAACAAATATTTCACGAGCGGCTCCTTTTCTGGACTAAATTTACAAATGAGCTATTGTGAACCAAGTGCTGCAATCAAAAAACTGCTCAGATTGCTATTGCATTACCGACAGTATTTTCTCTGCATTTAGAGGTTTGTTGATGAATTTCTTAACCGATTTGAAATTAAGTGCCATTTCTTGGTCTTTTACTCGTGAAGAGCTAGTAACCACTATCACTTTGGTAAGCGGATATTTTTCAAAGTATAAGCTCTCGTATATAAGTATAAATTCATAACCATCCATTTCGGGCATGTTTAAATCTACAAATACTGCCTCAGGAAAATCGTTTTGTTCCTCACTTTGCTTAAGGAATTCTAAAGCATCGGGGCCGCTCGAACTGAATTTAAACTTTTTAACAATATTGGTTTTAGAGAGTACGGCTGTAATTATCAAGCCTACTGCATCGTCATCATCAATGAGTAGAATGTGGTTGATTTGCATGTTGTATTTATTGGTGCTATCTGTATTCTTTCAAGTATAATTTAAAACGTGTTCCCACATTCAATTCGCTTTCTACTTCAAGTTTTCCTCCATTTCGCTCTACCATTGTCTTGATTAAATAGAGTCCTAATCCTTTGCCTTGAGCTGCCCTTGTGAACCTATTGAAAGCTTTAAAAATTCTGTTTCCGTTTTTGGCGAGGTCTATTCCTGTGCCGTTGTCTTTTACAGTAAGCACCGCATAGCCATTTTCTTTGTATGCACTTAATTCTATCTGCAATGGTTTGGCAACATCACGGTATTTAATTGCGTTGCCTATAAGGTTGGTGAATATACTTGTAAGATACGATTTTAGATAGCAAATTTCGACACAATCATTAAAGTTGGCGATGATTGTGCCGTTCATTGCTGTTAAGTTGGAATCGAAATCGGCCAACACGGATTTAAGTATTTCATCGAAGGAGATTATTTTAGCTATTTTATTGTCTTCGCTTCGCACCTCTATTACTTCAACCAGCCCAGAGATGGTGTCGTCTAGCCTATTTATGGCCACATCGATAGTTTTAAAATACTGTTGCCTCATGGCTTGATCTTCAGTTTCATTTATTAATTCAAATAAACTTTTCAAGTTGATGACAGGCGATTTCAAATCATGGGCTGCAGTGTACACGAAGGTATCAAGCAGCTCATTTACCTTTATTAATTCTTGGTTTTTGTTGTCTAGTTCGGCATAGGTTTGTTTTTGGTCGTGAATATCGGTGCAAGTGCCTACCCAAAGTATTATATCACCATTGGTGTTTTTTACAGGTTTTGCTCTACCCAGCATCCACCTGTAAGTATTGTCGGAGGCACGAAGCCACCTGTATTCCAGTTCATAAGTGTCGCCAGTTGTCAAGGAATGATTCCAAGAGGTGTTTGTGAATTCGCGATCATCGGGATGCAGATAATTGACCCAACCGTATTGTAATTCTGTAAAGTTAGAGCCTGTAAATTCGTACCATTTGTTATTGAAGTAGGTAATGGTGCCATCAGGCTGTGCTTGCCAAGCCATTTGCGGTATAGCCTCAAACATTATTCCCATTTTCTCAGCACTTTCTTCCACTTGTTTGCGTGCCAATACATGTTCGGTAACATCTACAGTAAAAGTCATAATCCCTTCAATATTGTGTTCGTTGTCGAACATAGGCTCTACCAGCACATTTGAATAGATATAATTATCTGCCCCATTGTTTTTTATATTTGTCTGAAATTCTTTACTATAGCTGGGCATGCCTGTATTGTATACTTCTGTGAGTATTTTCAACATTTCATCTGAGGCTGAGTGCATACTAAGGCTTTTTCTCGATTTGCCAATCAAACTGTTATTAGCAGTGATATTAAGCAATACTTTGTAGTAGTTGTTTACCATTTCATATTCCAAATCTCTGCCTTTCATTATAGTGATGCCGGCAGGAATATTCATTAGCATTTCGTAAAGTCGCACCCTTTGGGCTTCGGCTTTTTCGTGGAGTTGTGTGCGCTCAAGCTCAATCTCTTTTCTTTCGCTAATATTGATTAGCGAGCCTAGCATACGGTAAGGCTTGCCCTCTTCATTGCGAAGGATGTAGCCTCTGTCCATTACGTGTATATAATTAGCTGTCGAATTAAGAAAGCGGTATTCGCCCGTCCATTGGCTTTTCTTGCTATTAAGGTGTTGCCTTATTTCTTTGAGTATTTTAAATTTATCTTCGGGATGAATGCGATTGTGCAGCGACTCAATACCTACTTCAATTTGCTCGGCTTTGTAGCCAAACATGGATTTAAAGCCTTCATTCCACCAAAGTTTATCGGTTTGTAAGTCCCAATCCCATATAGCATCGTTGGTGGCAAGCGATACCATTCGAAACCGCTCTTCCGAAATAGACAATGCTTTGCTTCTTTCTTCTACGAGTAGCTCCAATTGCGTATTCATCAGCATCAGGTTTTCTTCCGCCTGCTTTAGCTCTTCTACCGAGGCAAACAATTCTTCATTTTTTACTTGTAGTTCGTTCCGATTTTTTTTCTCGGTACGCATGTCTTGCACTATGTGGCCTATGCCTATGGTGTCATTGGCTTGATCTTTCACTATAAAGGCATTCCAACACACAGGTACTAACTCTTTAGTGGTGAAATTTTGGAAATTCAACTCGCCCGACCATCTTCCTGTATCTATTACCAATGGCATAACATGCTCTATGGCAAAGTTTTTTTCTTCTTCAGGTAAATAATCAAGAATATTGGTAGTTTCTACTTTACGTGAATAGTCGAGGCCGGAAAGCTTGCGACCAGCCTTATTGATAAAGATAAGATTACCCTCTTTATCTCCCAAGCCCATGAAATCGCTGCTGTTGTTTACCACCGCTACCAATTTTTCTTCTTCGGTTTGGGCATATTTTAGCTCAGTAATATCGATAGCGGTGCCCATAAGCTTTTCAGCTTTGCCATCTTCAGAAAGTATAACCTTGCCTTTAGAGAGCAACCACTTTGTGTTTCCTGATTTTGTAATTAGCCTATGCTCAACAATATAAGGTTTGTGGGTATTGAGTACCTCTTGCACGGCATTTTCAATCATTGGTTTATCATCGGGGTGCAGCAAGCTCAGGTAGGTTTGGTAATCGAATTTTTCGTTGGATTTTGGATCGTGGTCGAAGATTTGAATCAGGTTTTCTGACCAATAAATATCGTTGGTAACAATATTCCATTCCCAATTGCCCATGTTGGCAATGTTTTGAGCTTCGAGCAGCCTTTCTTTTGAAAATTCAAGGTCTTCTTTGTAGATGTTTATTTTATCGAGGCTATCTTTCAATTCTTTAGTAGTAGCCGAAAGCTCTTCGTTTATTAATTGGGCTTCTTCAAATGCTTCTTGTTTTTCTAATGCTACTGTGCGAATTTTTTTAATATTGGCATTGATAATGAAATAAAATGCCACGGTGAAGCCAAGTGAAATAAGGGCTAGGAATATTAATAAAGTGGGTGCTTCACTAGTGGTATTTTCATACTTTTTGGCCCTAATATTGAGTAGGTTCATTTCATCGTATCGCATTGCAAGTATTTTTGATACCAGCTTGTCGGCATCTGCTATGCTAGGCGATTGGCCATAAATGAAAGTATTATTTTTTTTCAGTTCGATAATAGCATCCCATTTTTTGAATATTTCAGTGGCGAGTGCTTCTGCTTTCTTTATATTTTCTAGTTGTGAGGAATTGTCTATAATAAGTGATTTTATAGTTATCAGCTCACTATTCATCATTTCGTGGGCAGGGTAGTAGTTGGCAAGGTGTTTTTCATCATTGGTAATGAGGTAATCTTTCTGGGCGAGCTGTGCATCTTTTACAGAGATAAGAATATTGTTAAATCTGCGAATTAATTCGTGGGTATGATCGACCCAATTTGCATTTCTGATGAGTGCTTTATTTGTATCATAAGAGATGAAAGAGACATAAAAAAGCACCAAAATAGATATGGTGAAGCCTGTACGTAGTAGAAATTCATTGGAGAGTTTTGCTGCTAATATTTTTCGCTGTTGGGCAATAAGGGCAGTGAATTCTGTAAATTTCATGCAAGTAAAAGAGTTTTTATATTGTAAAATGCAAATCAACGCACAATAGCCGCAATATAGCAATAGATATGGGGATATTATAGTCCTATTCATTGCCGGTAGCTTCCCCGTTTGTTGCAGTAATCTTTATTTTAATGCAGTTGGCTTCACTGTATGTCCGCAGAAGCCAGCCACAAAATAGGCTGGTGAAGATGGCAATTTTTCACCGTAAACTATA
>CAZMFZ010000009.1:45002-46524 GCA_964565665.1 uncultured Bifidobacteriaceae bacterium
GAAGCCAGCCACAAAATAGGCTGGTGAAGATGGCAATTTTTCACCGTAAACTATACACAGCTTATTATTAAGTACATCTTCCAATTTGTGAAATACGGCTCATCATTTTCAAAATTTATAAAATAGAATAAACCTTTCGAAGGTTTTAAGCTCTTCGAAAGGTTTTAAACTATAGTTGATATTTGTACCAACTGCGATAACATGTTCTTTTTGGAATATTAAAATACACCTATCAATATTAAGATAACGGCAGCAACAAATAGAACAATACCCGCGGTATATACCAAGCCAGGAGCTCCTGTCATGCCAGCGATACCTAAAAGTACAATACCTATTACGCCTAGAATAATACCTGTAATAATTTGAGCTCCGTTTACACTACCTTCAACAGTAGCGTTAAGTTTGTCTGCAATTTTATCCATTTTTTTTACGCCAATTTTTTCAGACAGATTCTCGCGGAGAATGGCTATTTTCTCTGCCTTAGTGCTGGCAGCTTTTATTTGAGCAATCATAGATTGATTTGCTTTTAACTCTTTAGATTTTGCGGAGCTATTGGCAGCCAATTCAAATCTTTCGTCTACTACTGGAGAAGAAAATGAATAGCTATCATTAGCAGAGGCCGATAAAATAGGTTCTGATGGGGTAGCCTCATAATCCATCTCCAATTGCTGGCTATAGATTTTATTTTGTTCGTTATTTGAAACCGAAATATTTTTTTTGCTGCAACTTGATAAAATTGCACAAAGAAAAATAGAGATAGATAAGTAAAATAGGTGTTTCATAATATTTAATTTAGAATGTGAAAATGTTAAATGTGAATTAAATTGTGTGGAGGAAAATCCCCACCAAAAAGTTTGGCAGGGATATCGTGGTTGTGTTGTATTTGCTTGTTTTATAAAAAAGACTACATTTTGTTGTCAAACTTGGCCTGAATATCCTTGGCTTTGTCGTAGTGCATACGCACTTTGGGCAATGCTTGAGAAGCCATAGAATTTATTTCTTGGTTATATTTGTCTGATTTCGAAATGTCTTCAAGCTTATCAATCAATTTCTTGTGATCGTCAACCATTGTATTAATGAATTTTTTGTCGAACTCATTTCCATTTTCATTTCTCAAGTTCTCGTAGCCACTTATATCTTGTCTTGCCACAGTATCGGCAATTGAGATATTGTTTTTCATTGCATAGTTTACATTATCGGCATACATTTTTTTGTGTTCGTCAACCATCAGACTGGCGAATTCTTTTACTTCAGTAGATTTGGCTCTGTCGGCCGCTAATTCAGCTGTTTTTACTTCAGATAGATTGCAAATAGCGATATCGGCCATAAATTCCGCGTCTTTCTCGGCAGTTCCTTCAAATTTGGCCTCATTTTTTTCCTCAGCTACTTCGTTGCTGTCCATTTTGCTCTTGGTTTCACAGGCTACTACAAGCAAGCAGCCAGTTACTGCTGCAATTAAAAAACTTTTGATTGTTGATTGGGTATTCATTTTGCGATTAAGTTTAAGTTAAATGAAGAATTG
>CAZMFZ010000010.1:0-45957 GCA_964565665.1 uncultured Bifidobacteriaceae bacterium
GTTATAATTAGTAGCTCAGAGGTTATATTTAGTAGCTCAGAGGTTATAACTAGTAGGTTAGAGGTTATAATTATCAGCCACAAGAACATAACTACTCATCAATGCTTAATAATCACGCATTAATAATTAAGCATTAAGGCAAGCAAGTGTTTATTTTCAATTATTATATTAGTTTTGAAATAGAAAATTTTGATTAATCGGTGATTTTTTGAATTATTGCTCTCAATCTAATTCTTCTATCAAAAATGTGACTTGTAAATATAGAATTATACTTCACATTGCACAAAATTTACGAGATAGCCCACCACCAAACCTTATCGCACCAAATGGTAAAAAATACAGGAAAAATTAAGAAAGTAGCAGTATTCACCTCTGGTGGTGATGCTCCAGGCATGAATGCTGCTGTACGTGCGGTAGTGAGAGGTGCCGTGTTTTATGGCATTGAAGTATGTGGCATTATTAGGGGCTACGATGGCATGATAAAAGGCGATATTATTGAAATGGACGGCTACTCGGTAAGCAACATAATTCAGCGAGGCGGCACCATATTAAAATCGGCTCGTAGCGATGAATTTCGCACTAAAGAGGGAAGGGAAAAGGCGTATCATAATATAAAGAAAAATAAAATAGATGGCTTAGTCGCCATAGGCGGCAATGGTACTTATACCGGTGCCATGAATTTCAATAAAGAGTTTGGTGTGCCAATTATTGGTGTTCCAGGCACTATCGACAACGATTTGTACGGCTCAGACTATACCATAGGCTACGATACTGCCGTAAATACGGCTCTTTCGGCCATTGATAAAATACGCGATACTGCCGATGCCCACGACCGTATATTTTTTGTAGAGGTAATGGGGCGTGATTCGGGCTTTATTGCCATTCGGTCGGCCATTGGTGGCGGTGCAGAGCTTGCTATGATTCCCGAAACTAAAACATCTACTCAATATGTGATTAATAAATTGAAAGAGGTTTCGAATCACAGTCGTTCATCGCACATAATAGTAGTGGCAGAAGGCGATGAAGAAGGCAGTGCTCAAGATATTGCCTCAAGGGTGAAACAATCGTTGCCCCATTTAGATATAAGAGTTACTCAACTTGGGCACATTCAACGGGGCGGCTCGCCTACTGCAGCCGACCGAGTGTTGGCAAGCAGATTAGGTTTGGGTGCTTTAGAAGGCCTTTTTGAAGGCAGAACCAATGTGGCAGCCGGTATTATAAACAGAAAACTTGTGTACACTTCGTTTGAAGATGCCATCACCAAGAAAAAGCCTTACAATAGAGAAATGGTGCGGATGATTGAGATATTGAGCGGTCGCAGCTACAAATTCAGGGTAAGTGCAAGTGAAGAGGAATAATTGTTTTTTAAATATAATTTTTAATTACCCCAATATCACTATCAATTTACATTCACTAAACAGTTTTTATTGCTTAGATTTAATATTAATTAACACTTACAATAGAAATGGGCTTAGTAAATGCAGAGATAGAATTGATAAGAGCAAATGACCTTGCTCTTTTTCAGGAAGGATATTTAGAAGAAAGCAAAATAAGGAGGGTGACCACAAATGCACTGGTAGATACTGGTGCATATATGTTGTGTATTAACCAGGAAATTCAAAGCCAATTGAAATTGGGCAAAATCGATGATTATACAGCTACACTTGCAGATGGCACAATGGTAACCCTTGATAGAGTAGGCCCAATAAGGCTGGTGTTTAGTAATAGAAGTACTGTATGTGATGCAGTAGTGTTACCCGGAAATGTTGAAGTATTGCTAGGAGCTATACCCATGGAGGCTATGGATTTGGTAATTCTTCCATTGGAACAGAAATTGGTGGTAAATCCAAAGCATCCCTATACGCCAGTTGTGTCGTTGAAAGGTTTAAAGTGATTTCTCTTCCCATCGCAAGCATAATCATTAACCAATCAACCATATAATTCTATTTCCCCAATTGTCTCAAATACATTTGAATAGTATTTTCTAACCCAAGGTATAAAGCATCGCATATCAAGGCATGACCGATAGAAACCTCCTCAATTTCAGGGATTTGCGAAACGAGGTATCTCAAATTATTCAAATCCAAATCGTGCCCTGCATTTATTCCTATACCTAGTTTCACAGCTTCCTTAGCCGCTAAAATATATGGTTTTACTGATTCTGCTTTATCAATATGATAATGAGAAGCATATGGCTCAGTATAAAACTCTATGCGATTAGTACCGGTTTGTTTCGCATATCCCATCATTTCAATAGATGGATTTAAAAAAATAGATACCCTTGCTCCGTAACTTTGCAATTCTGCAACAATATCTGTCAAAAACAATTGATTTTTTTCCGTGTCCCAACCCGAATTTGAGGTAAGGGCATCAGGCGGATCAGGCACAAGGGTGGCTTGGTGTGGCTTGGTTTCCTTAATCAATTTTAAATATCTGGCATCGGGGTAGCCTTCAATATTAAATTCAATACCGTTACCTGTCAGCATTCTTTCTTTCAAATCATATACATCTTTAGTGGTAATATGCCTTTCATCTGGGCGAGGGTGAATGGTAATGCCGTGAGCCCCAAAGCGTATGCAGTCCATCGCTACTTTTGCTACATCAGGATTATTGCCTCCTCTAGCATTACGAATGGTGGCTATTTTATTGATATTTACACTGAGTTTTGTCAATTGCTATGATGGTAAATTTGTGGGTAAATAAAACTTCATTTTAAAGCTCTTTTCTAAGCCTAGCCACAGGAATATTGAGCATTTCACGGTATTTGGCTACGGTTCTGCGGGCTATGTTGTAGCCTTTTTCTTTCAGCATTTTCTCCAATTCTTCATCTCCAAGCGGTTTTGCCTTGTGTTCTTGGCTTATAAATTCGGTAAGCACATTTTTTACTTCGCGGCTACTCACATCTTCGCCACTTTCAGTAGCAATGCCTTCAGAAAAAAAGTATTTGAGTGGAATAGTGCCAAATTCTGTTTGCACCGTTTTACTGCTTGCTACGCGCGAAATAGTAGACACATCCATATTGATTTTCTCGGCTATATCTTTGAGAATCATGGGCTTTAGCTTTTGCTCATCCCCATCTAAAAAATACTCATATTGGTACTTCACAATGGCATTCATGGTATTGAGCAAGGTAGCTTGGCGCTGTTTTATGGCATCGATAAACCATTTGGCAGCATCTAATTTCTGCTTCACAAACGATACGGCTTCTTTTAGTTTTTTATCTGTTTTGGCACTTTTATCGTATGTATCAAACATTTCTACATACGAACTACTCACTTGCAGTTCGGGGGCATTTTTAGAATTGAGGCTCAATTCGAGCTTACCATTATTATTCACCAATATAAAATCGGGAATTACATATTGTGAGCGAATGTTACCATCGTCATTTCCACCTGGTTTGGGGTTGCATTTGGTAATTACTTTGAGGGCAGATTTAAGTTCTGCTTCACTCAAACCCAGTTTTTTCTCAATTTTGTCGTAATGTTTTTTAGTGAATTCTTCAAAGCAATCTTCAATAATAGAAATGGCATTGTTTACGTTTTTCAGATGGTCGGTTTTGCGATCGAGTTGCAGCAGCAGGCACTCTTGCAAATCTCTAGCCGCTATGCCGGCAGGGTCAAATTCTTGAATTCTATGTAAAAGAGCTACTATTTCGGCTTCATCAGTATCGATATTTTGGGTGAATGCAAGGTCGTTGGCAATGGCTTCCAATCTGCGCCTGAGGTAGCCGTCTTCGTCTAAACTGCCAATAATCTGCATTCCGATGGCTGCTTTTCGCTCGTCAAGACCTAGAAAATTAAGTTGGGTTTCAAGGCTGCTGAAAAGTGAAGTTTCATCAGCAATAGGCATTTCCTTGTCGTCATCTTCAGGGTTGTTGCCATCGCTCATTTTATAGCCTTTGTCGTCTGCACCTAAATATTCGGAGAGCGACATATCGTCTCCATCAAATTCGTCTTCATTGTCGCTATCCTCAGCATTTTTATCAAGGCTTTCGGTTTTCAGTTCATCATTCAGGCCTTCCTCGAGTGCAGGATTTACTTCCAGTTCCTCTTCAATGCGGGTTTCAAGTTCGGCAGTAGGCACTTCAAGCAGCTTTATAAACTGAATCTGTTGAGGTGAAAGTTTCTGTTGTAGCGATTGTGATAACGATAGCTTCTGCATATTCTTAAAAAAGGAATGTAAAAATAGCAAGATGGTGTTATAAAAAAGATTGTGTTGCGAAAAATGATTAAAACGGAGTATACAAATCTTGACAACTATTGGCTATCCTTTTTTGAAGAATATGCAATTTCAAAATGCCGAATAGGCCGCAAATAAACTTAAAACCGTATTTTTGTGCTATGAAATTTGTAGATGTAAAAAACGACATTGCGTTTCGGAAAATATTTGGAAACGAAAATAGGAAAGAAGTACTGATTTCCTTCCTCAATGCGGTATTGTGGTTGAATGATGACAAAAAAATCGTAGATGTGCACATTTTAACCCCTTACCAATTGCCAGATTTGAAAGGTGGGAAGGTTACGATTGTAGATGTAAAAGCCAAAGACCAAAACGAAAAAACCTATATTGTAGAAATGCAAGTAGGAGAAGTAGACGGCTTCGATAAACGTGTACTTTACTATGCGTCAAAAAAGCTATTCTGCCCAAATTGAACGTGCAGACGACTATAAAAAGCCGAATCCAACCTTCTTTATTGGCATTCTTGATTTTGAAGCTACGCAAAATCCGAGCTATATCAACCGCCACAAGATTACAGATGTAGAAACGGGAGAGAATTTCATTAAGGATATTGAGTTTAATTTCATAGAGCTGCCAAAATTCAAGAAAACAGCTTCAGAATTGACCACTATTGTAGATCAATGGGTGTATTTTATCAAGAATGCTGAAAGCTTAGATGTAATTCCATACAATGTGAAAGATGAAGGCCTGAAACACGCCTACAATGATGTGGCAAAGCATAACTGGACAAAAAGGGAATTGGAAGCTTACGATTATGTATTCATGCGTGAGCAAGACGAGCGAGGAAGATGGGAATTGGCCACGAGACGTGAAGTTGAAAAGGCAACAAAGGAAGCCCAAAAATTTACGGTCGAAAAAGTGGCTAAAAGGTTGTTAGATTTTGGCCTTAGCATTGAAGATGTGGCAAAAAATACCGGGCTTACCATTGAGCAAGTTCAAGCGTTAATTACTATATAAGACCTTTATTATCAAACCAACTACCAAAGCCCATTCCATACTCATATTTCATGTTATTATTTCTTCAGGCAACTACACGGCAGTAAAAATAGCCATGCAATCGGGCATAGATCCTTTTGCCATTATTTGGTTGCGGTTGTGTTGCGGAGCCATATTTTTTTCAGTAATGGTGCTATTTCAACCAAGTGAGTCAGTAGCCAAATTTCAGCGAAGCGATGTCATCACACTTATTCTATGTGGTTTATTTGGGTCTATATTAAACCAAGTATTTTTCTATTATGGGCTTAAAATCACCAATCCTATCAATGCTTCTATTTTCAATTTGCTCAATCCTATCACTATTATTGCTTTATCGTATTTTTTATTCAAAGAAAAGCTTAGTAAAACTACACTTGCATCTGCTAAATTTCATCCTTTTGTTATCTCTAAATGGATGCTTATTATTGGTTTAATAATCGTAACGCCATTTAGTATCCAACCCTGCTTTCTACTCATTGGTTCGCTATAGATGTATCGACTTGGCTCGCTATTGCATTCATTATTATTTTCAATACCATTTTTGCCTATTGGATTACCAACTATTTACCGCATATTACTTCTCCTTTTATTATGGGAATATATGTGTATGCCCAACCCTTCGTTACTTCCATTATTGCCGTTGCATTGCAACAAGATGAACTAACCTCTCAAAAAATATTTTGTGGATTAATGATAATTTTGGGAATATATTTCGCCCAATATGGAAGAAAAAATAGCCCAGTTCCCCAAAACTCAATCCAACAAGAGCCTCATCATTAAAGATTGGGCTCAGGAAGACCGCCCAAGAGAGAAATTTCAACTCAAAGGCAAGGCCGCACTTTCCGATGCAGAGCTTATTGCCATACTTATTGGGTCGGGCAATGCCACCCTTTCGGCAGTTGATTTGGCTAAACTAATTTTAAAAACTGCCGACAACGACCTGAACAAGCTTGCCAAAATGAGCATTGCCGACTTAATGAAATTCAAAGGCATGGGCGAAGCAAAAGCCATCTCTATTGCTGCGGCTTTAGAGCTTGGCAGGCGAAAAATAGACTTGGGCAAAGAAGACAAACCTAAAATAATAGGCTCGAAAATGGTGTATGAGCTAATGAAACCGCACCTAGCTGACTTACCCTTCGAGGAATTTTGGATACTTTGCCTCAACAGATCAAACCAACTTATTGCCAAAGAAATAATTGGCAGAGGCGGAATTGATAAAGTAATGATTGATAAAAGGCTGCTTTTCAAAATAGCTATTGGGCATTTAAGCACGGGCATAATGCTGGTACACAACCATCCATCGGGCAACTTAGAGCCTAGCAGAGAAGATGTGTCTCTTACCGCACAAATACGCGATGCAGCTGAGTTGCTCGACATCAAACTGCACGACCATATTATATTTACCGACCAAGGCTATTACAGTTTTATCGAAGATGCAGAAGCTAAAGTAGATTTGAAATAATTGCCTTGGCTAATTGGGAACCACAAAAGTTGCGCAGCACTAATTAAAGATATTTTAAAGTCTATAAATTCTCGAAAGGTTTCACATTAAAACTAAGTCTGTGGAATGGTGTAAAACCATGTTTTACAATGGCTTTTCGGTGTTTTATAGTAGGGTAGCCTACATTTTCCGCCCAACCGTAATGTGGGAAATCGAGGCTTAACTTGCTCATTAGTTCATCGCGATAGCATTTGGCAAGCACAGAAGCTGCAGCTATTGAAAAATATTTTCCATCACCTTTTACTACACATTCATACGGTAGAAATTGATAAGGGGCAAACCTATTGCCATCAACCAACAGCAGTTCAGGTTTAATATTTAATTTATCTAAAGCAAGGTGCATGGCTGAATATGAGGCTTGTAAAATGTTGATTTTATCAATCACTTCATGCGAAACTTCGGCTACCGCGTAAGCCAAAGCGGCACTTTCAATTTCAGTTTTCAAGCTTTCCCTTTCGGTTTTAGAGAGTTGCTTCGAGTCATTTAGCATTGGGTGATGGTATGCTTTGGGCAAAATTACAGCCGCAGCTACCACCGGGCCAGCTAGGCAACCTCTGCCTACTTCATCGACTCCAGCTTCAATTAAATTGGGTGTTAGTGAAGAAAATAATGCCAAGGCTAATTCTTATTTTGGTTTGCTAATATACTGGCTTTTAGGCATCTTGGCAGGAAAAACAAGCTGAATGTTTACAGAATCAAGTTTCGAAAACCCATGGACGACTATTTCATCAGAAGTAAAATATGAAAACCCATGGATAAAATTAAAAGAAGACAAAGTGATAACCCCTGCCGGTACAGAGGGCATTTATGGCGTTGTTTCCTTTAAAAATAAAGCCATAGGCATAGTGCCGGTAGATGAGAATGGCAATGTGTATTTGGTGGGGCAATGGCGGTATCCGCTTGAAGCCTACAGTTGGGAAATACCTGAAGGAGGTGGCCCTGAAGGCGAAAAACCCTTAGAAACCGCAAAACGAGAACTCAAAGAAGAGACCGGATTAATGGCCTCTAAGTGGACATTGCTAGGCAAGCTGCACACTTCTAATTCCGTTTGCGATGAACTGGGCTATCTTTTTCTTGCTCAAGAGCTTACCCAATCTGAATTAGAACCAGAAGACACAGAAGTGCTGAATGTAAAAAAAATACCTTTATCAGAGGCTATTGATTCGATAATGAGCATGGAAATAACCGATAGCTTGGCCGTTTCGGGCTTATTTATGGCTGCTAAATATTTAGGGAAATAGGTGTGATTGCTATTAACCGCAGGCGAAGTCACCCATTATTATTTAAAATTAACGACCTTGGATTTAGAATCGCGAGAAACATGTGATTGATAAATAGTAATACTTTTGCTTATGAATACTTATTTACTATTTTTACGAAGTTAACACTGATACTAAAATGAAGTTTACCAAAGAAAAAACCGAACAATATACACTCATACAAATTCACAGTGAGAAAATTGACGCACTACGTACGCCTCAACTTAAAACTGAAATCACTACGCTTCATGCCGAAGGCACCAACAACTTCATCATCGATTTTTCGGAAGTGAAATACATGGATTCTTCGGGCATCAGTGCCATATTGCTTGCAAAAAGAGTATGCGAAAATGCCAATGGCTACCTTGCCATTTTTGGGCTGAATGAAAGCTTGAAGAAAGTATTGAGCATCGCCCAACTCGACAAAGTATTGAATATACTCCCTACTCAGGCGGAGGCTATAGATGCTGTGTTTTTGCATGCCATAGAAGCCGATTTACAAGGCGAAACGGAATAAAGCCATGGTTTTCAAGGTGTTAGGTGCTGGTTCGGCTACGCCAATAGTGGGCAGATATCCTTCTGCCTTTGCCCTAATCCTTGAAAGTGAAACTTTTCTAATCGATTGTGGCGAAGGCACACAGTGGCGAATGATTGAGCATGGCATCAAACATTCCAAAATAAATCACATATTCATTTCGCACTTGCATGGCGACCATTTTTTGGGGTTGGTTGGGCTTATTTCTACAATGAATAGCTTGGCTAGAAAACACGATTTGCACCTATATGCCCCAGCAGGATTAAAGGAAATAATTTCCATCCAATTCAAATACCAAGATACAAGACTGGATTTTAACCTTCACATTCATGAAATTTTTACCCAAACCATTACCCTAATTGCAGAAAACAAATGGATAGATATTTTCGCTTTTCCATTGGTGCATAGGGTAGTTACACATGGATTTTTATTTCGTGAAAAGCCCAAATTAAAAAATATTGTCAAAGGAAATTTGCCTGAAAATATGCTTTTACAACACATACATTTGCTCAAACAAGGGCTTGATGTAGTTGATGAAAATGGGCAAATTATCTACAAGGCTAGTGAATACACTTTACCTGAAGAAGCTTCCAAAACCTTTGCTTACTGTTCTGATACCGCCTATAGCGAAACCCTTATTCCCTATATTCACAATGCCGACTTGCTATACCACGAAGCTACTTTTCTGGAAGACAAACTCACAAGAGCATCGGAAACTTGCCATTCTACAGCCATTCAAGCAGCTACACTTGCGGCAAAATCGGAAGTGAAAAAGCTAGTAATTGGGCACTTTTCCTCTCGATATAAAAATATAGATTTATTTTATGCAGAAGCCAAAGCCCAATATCCGGGAGTAATACTTGCCGAAGGCGGGCTCGAGGTGGTAGTTTGAATTGCCATAATATCACCTCTTAAGCGTTGTAATTTTCAATTATCTTTTTGCTAGTTTATCGTAATTCTCAAAAAAATCTGTAAGCTGTTCTACACCAATTCTTTTAGCTATTATTTTCTTCTGCTCGTCTAGTATATACACAACTGGAGTGCTGTATATATCATAAATTTTTCTGAAGCCTGATTCGTTTTTTGGATCAAATACATTTATCCACGGCAAATTATTGTTTCTGATGAAATTTTTCCAAGGAGAAGCATCCATTTCAGTACAAACCGAATATACATCAAAATTGAGTTTGGCCTTCTTCTCTTTGTAAAGGTCTCTCAACTTTGGAAGTTCTTTTTGGCAATGCCCGCAGTTAGGGTCCCAAAATATAAGCACTATGTACTTCGATTTTAGGGAAGTGAACGATTTGTATTTACCACTTGTATCGGGCAGAGAAAGCGGAGGTGCAAGTTTACCCAATAGCAAATATTTAAGCGTATTGTATCTGTCACGAATTTTAGTTTCTACTTCTTCTGTAATCCAATAGGCTTGGCCTGTGAGATAATAATTTTCAGCCATGTGAACGAATACAGCATCCATTCCCATGATTTGTGAAGTTTCGTATTGATTAGTAATATACCAAACCACATATTTGAATATCTCGCCTTTCTTATCTTTGATTTTAGAAATGATCACATCGGCTTCTTTATTGATCGAATCTGGCACTTGTATAGTGAGTTGCTTCACGTATTTCTCAAGTTTCCCATGAAAGATTGGGCTTCTGATCAGGCCGTCTTCGTTCAAATCAATATTATCCCAATAATGAGCTTTATAGTACCTGAAAGGAAAAGTGGAATCGGGGCGACCGTTGGGCAGCTTAGGCGGCTCTGGAATATCGCCATTTTCCATCTCAATCATGGTATTAAATATTTTGGCTACAAACAAATTGGGATTGGTTTTTACAAAATCTTTTCTGAACTTGATAATATCACGCTCTACATTTACCAATACATCACGGTATTTGACTTTATCGGCATCCACTTTCGCACTATCCATCAAAGCTTTATTTGCCTCAGCCTTTTTGCCTTGCACCACTATAAAGTTGAGGTAGTCGTAGAAGGCTTTGTTCTCAACTGAGCCAATTACTTTCATGTTTTTGGTATAATCTTTAGTATCGGTTTCCATACTGAAAACTTGCTCCCGAATGATTACCTCAAAATACTGTTTGCCAGGAAGCACTACCAGGTAAATTCCGTTGGCTAGTTTGTCTTTGCCATCAAACACAAATTCACCTTTGGCATTTGCTAGGGCGGTATCTTTCAAATACTGCTTGTCGCCATAGTAATTGGCAAGCAATACGGTATCTTTTGCTTTTAGCCCATTAATTTTAAATTTCAATTCGTATGCTTTAGCAAATGGAGCTGCTTTGGCAGGTTTAGCTGGAGTTGCACTTTGCGAATAAGCCGATTGAGCAAAAACTAAAGCTACAAATAGAGATAAGGAAGTATATAAAACTTGTTTCATTTTAAGATAAATATTTGAGTTTTATTGAACGACAAACTAACAATTTTATTTCTTAACTGGTTTCTTTCTTAAATCTTGTTGTTGCTCCATGGCAGCTTGAAGGCGTTGTTGGAACCGGTTGGGCTTTTTGGTTACTGAATTTTTCTTGTTATCCTCTAGTTTTGCACGAATTTCATCTTCATTGATAAAGGCTTTGATAAGGAACTGTTGCCCTACAGTAACCATGTTTGACACAAAATAGTAGAAACTTAGGCCCGCAGGAAATGAATTCATTACAAACATAAAAACCAAGGGCATAATGTACGACATGGCAATCATAGGGCCTGTGGCAGAAACATTGATTTGGTTTTGATACCAAGTATAAAGGATGGTAGAGGCTGTCATTAGCAAGGTGAATAAACTCACATGGTCGCCATAAAATGGGATAGTGAATGGCAAAATAGCCACGGTGTCGAAGGTAGATAAATCTTCAGCCCATAAGAAAGGTTGTTGCCGAAATTCTATGGCATTGGGGAAAAAGTTGAACATGGCAAGCAACACTGGCATTTGCAACAACACTGGCACACAGCCTAGCAAAGGATTGATGCCCACTTGCTGATATAGCTTCATTTGTTCTTGCTGCTGCACGGTCATATCTTCTCCGGCTCTGGCTTTTATTTCATCAAGTTCCGGCTTGAGTACTTTGATTTTAGCTTGCGATTTATATGCTTGAAATGAAAGTGGGAACAGTACCGCCTTGATTATTAGCACCATGCAGATAATTATCACCCCATAATTAGAAATGAATTTTTCAAGAAAACTAAAAAGGGGCGCAATGGTATAGCGATTGATATTGTTGATTATAGGCCAGCCTAAGTAAACATTTTCATTGAAACTTGGAGCAACATCGCCCATAAAATCGAGCTTGTTTGGCCCGAAATAATATTTGAATTTTCCTTTGCCCTCGCTTAGATCAGACAGTTTCATATTCAAGTTGGCTGCTACCGACTTCACAACAGAGGGATTGTTGATGTCGGTTTCTGATTTTACCTCACCTGAGGCAAAGCCATTTTCAGCAATAAGGCCTACACTGAAAAACTTTTGCTTGAAAGCCACCCAGTTTACTTTGCCTTCCAATTTCACTTCCTGCGTTTCAAATTTGGTTTCCGAAAGTGAGCTGTAAGTGCCATCCATCAATCGGTATGTAATGTTGGCCGTTTGGCGACTTGTAGGCAGATCTTTTTCTGTCAATTGTAAATCTTCACTCCAAGTTAATGCCAGTTTATCGCCTTGAATCAAGTTGTCAATGCCTTTCGCTTCCAGATTATATTGCAATTCGAACGATTTCTCAGGCAATGTGTAGCTGTGGCTCACATATTGATTGGCACCCAAAGGCAATGTAAAAGTGACCGTGTTACCTACTTTGGAAGCTGTGTAGTATAAATTGCTTAGGTTGATTTTGCCCGTAGGTAAAAATGCCAGCAGCGATTGTTTGTTGAAAGTTTCCTTTATCAAGTATAAATCTTCTCTCGCATATGTTTTGTAGCTTTTCAACAATGCCGATTTTACAATTCCACCTTTGCTGGAAAGTACAATTTTTAGGTTTTCATTTTCAAGTACGTACTCGGTTTCTATTCCAACTGCAAATGAAGCAAACGTGCCAAATTGTTGTTTTAGCTGCGTAGTGTCAATAGCCGAAGGGGCTATAATTGCTTCAGGTGCTTTGCTAGTCGAATCTATAACTTGTGTTTCGGTTACAGTTTTTTTCTTATCGTCAGAGGAGCCAGAGAAAAAAGTAAAATAGATAATCAGCATAGCTGAAATCAGCACTAATCCTATGGCTTGGTTACGGTCGATGTCTTTCATTAATAAAGGTTGTGGAATATTTGAAGGAATGTAAAGTTATTTATTTCTAATTGTACTATTTAATGACATTATAAAAGAGTAATTCACGTCATAATTTATATTTGGGAGTTTTTTGTATTTATTTGCTAAATTGGGAAATTCGGAAAGGATATTAAACACATTGCTTTTTGATGCTGGGATAAATGCTCCTGTTTTTGTATCTAAAATGATTCCTTCTGACACATCTGATAACGCTGTGAAAGCATGTACGCCTACCAATCCAAATGACAATCCTGATGCAACTACTCCAGAAGCATCAGCTAATTCATCTTTTATGAGAATATATTTACCTATCTCACTAGCTTTTACATAAATTTTATTCTCTACACCAGTAAATACTTGATAATTGCATCTACATACGTATAAATTATCTCCATCATAAAATCCATATAAACCTTTCACATATTTTTTATCTTCGTTGCTTACTATTTTGCTATAGATACCATTATTTTCATAAATAACTCTATTCTTTATGAAAAAAGTGGTGTCAGGTTGGTTATACTTTAAGTTATTAAACTTTATAAATGCTCCTTTATTTAAATTAAATCTTCCATTTGATACATTTTCATTTGTATCAACTGTAAATAATTCTGAAAATTGATTTATTGTTTTTAGGTTAAAATTCAAATTAGATTGACTCAATTCCATTAAGATTCCTTTAATAATTCTTTTTGGATGCCCTGTTGTAACATCAAGTTCGCCCTGTTTGGTTTGTTTCTCTCCTTCTATTTTTAAAACAAATATGCTTTCATCCTCTTTCCTCTCCCAAACTGAATATTCAATATCTAAAAAAGCATTTTCAGTAGTAGAAGTAATCCTTTCTGAAATTTCAAACTTGTTTATTACAAGAATATAGTGGTTAGTAGAATTTATATTTTTAAAATATTGATTAATGATATTATTAATTTCAAATTTTAAAGGTTTTTGAGTAATTGCAGGCACTTTTACATTTCCCAAACCTTTATTGATAAATCCTGTGCTGAATTTATTCATTCTTAAATCTACCACTGAATCTATTACACAGTTCACCCCTACTAAAGGCTGAATGTTGTCAATATCAAAGTATATTGTATGAAAATCTTGAGCAGAAACCCCATTATTTATAAAAAATACAAGTATAAAAAGTGAGGATTGAATTCTTTTCATAATCAAAAGTATTTGTTTATAATAAATTAAATTTTATTTTTAGAGTAATCCAATGCAGCTTTCACGAAGTGAACGAATAGCGGGTGCGGATTTAAAACAGTACTTTTCAATTCGGGGTGAAACTGCACTCCCACAAACCAAGGATGCTCAGGCACTTCCACTATCTCCACCAAGCCCGTCTGCGGATTAATGCCCGTAGCTACCATTCCCGCACTTTCATATTGCGATTTGTAGTTGTTGTTGAATTCAAAACGGTGCCTGTGGCGTTCGCTTATCAGGATAGTGCCATAAGCCAAAGCCACTTTCGAACCGGGAGTCAATTCACATGGGTAAGCACCTAACCGCATTGTACCGCCCATTTGGGTTATTTTTTTCTGCTCCTCCATCATGTCTACCACTGGATGGGGAGTTTCCTTGTTCATTTCAGTAGAATTGGCATCTTTCAATTGCAATATATTTCTGCCAAACTCTATTACAGAACATTGCATACCCAAGCATATTCCAAAAAAAGGAATATTGTTTTCTCTGGCTATTTGTACGGCATTTATTTTCCCTTCAAAGCCACGCTCACCAAAACCCGGTGCTACCAATATGCCATCGTAATTGCTTACCAATTCATATACATTCGTATCGGCTAGTTTTTCAGAGTGAATCCAATCTATATTTACCTTGCATTCATTTATTGCACCGGCATGTATAAAAGCCTCCGCAATAGATTTATATGCATCTTTCAGTTCTACATATTTTCCAATTAAGGCTATGCTCACTTCAGAAGTTGGGTTTTTGAGTTTACCCAAAAATTCTTTCCATGAATCAAGATTCGGTTCTTGTCTTTCAAGTAAATCAAGTTTTTCTAGCACTCTCAAGTCCAATTTCTCTTTCTTCATTAAAAGAGGCACATCATATATGGTTTCCGCATCTATCGATTCGATTACGCATTTCTGTTGCACATTAGAGAATAAGGCTATTTTTTTTCTAATATCTACACTTAAAGGGTATTCGGTTCTGGCCACTAAGATATCAGGTTGGATACCTGATTCTGACAATTGCTTTACTGAATGTTGTGTTGGTTTGGTCTTTAATTCACCTGCCGATTTCAGGTAAGGTACTAAAGTTAAGTGGATGGTGATTACATTATCATCTCCTTGTTCCCATTTGAATTGCCTTACAGCCTCTACAAAAGGCAATGCTTCAATATCACCCACACATCCGCCAATCTCAGTAATTACAATATCAAATTCGCCAGTTTCGCCAAGTAAACGAAAATTTCTTTTAATTTCATCGGTAATATGTGGAACCACCTGCACTGTTTTACCCAAAAAAGCACCTTCACGTTCTCTGGTGATTACAGTAAAGTAGATTTTTCCAGTGGTTACATTGTTGGCCTGTGATGTGGGGATATTTAAAAACCGCTCATAATGACCTAAATCTAAATCTGTTTCCGCTCCATCATCTGTTACATAGCATTCACCATGCTCATACGGATTGAGTGTACCCGGATCTACATTTATATATGGATCAAACTTTTGAATGGTTACTGAATAGCCCCTGGCTTGCAGAAGTTTGGCGAGCGATGCTGATATTATTCCTTTTCCTAGTGAAGATGTTACCCCTCCTGTAACGAAAATGTATTTGGCCGTTGACATGGCTGCAAAAATAGCTACGAAATGCCCATAAACAAAGCATACCCACTCTAATTATTCTATTTACAATTGGGGATTGAATTTTATAATAAAAATAGCCCAAATAAAAATGTCAGCAGACAAACTTAAGATATGAAGCAAAAAATATTCCTATTAGTAGACATCAAAAAAGCCTGACTCTTAATTTTTTAAAATTAGTAGTCAGGCTTTATAAAAAGATATTTAGGGAAATTAATAGTTAGTTCCAGCTCTGATCATTGCACATCTAAAACCTATAGTTGATGTAGAAGAATCTTGTGCCATAAATCTTCTTGTTCCTGGTGACAACCAGTAAGCTACATCTTTCCAAGAGCCACCTTTATAGACCCTTACAGAATCATCAACCAACGAAATCCACTCTTTTTTATTATAATTTCTAGCTTCATCAAATACTCCATCTCTACGAAGTGAATTCAAATCGTCAAAATCGGTGAATGAAGATGAGCGATACACATCATAAACCCATTCGTTTACGTTTCCTGCCATATTATATAATCCATAATCGTTTGGAGGATAAGAGTATACATAATCAGTAATCATAGCTCCATCATTCAATTTGCCAGCTACACCAGCATAATCGCCACGACCTCTTTTAAAGTTGGCAAGGAAATTTCCCATCTGATTGCCATAAGGGTTTCTTAAAGCGTGTCCATCCCAAGGATATAAACGAGCATGTGTTTGATTTTCATCTAGCCATTGTGTGCCTACTAATGCTTTGGCCGCATATTCCCACTCTGCTTCAGAAGGCAATCTGTAATCAGGTAAAATAAGTCCAGATTCTAATGGAATTCTGCCGCCTGATTTTGAAATATCTACCAAATCAGGTCTATCAGCTTTCACAGCTAATTGTCTGTTTACTACTGTAGTTCTCCATTTGCAATACGCATCGGCTTGATTCCAAGACACGCCAACTACAGGGAAATATCTAAAACCAGGATATCTAAAATAATGGTCTACATAAGGATCGTTGTAAGAAAGGGCTTGTTTCCATACAGCAGTATCTGGCACAGCCTTAGCATAAGCAGGTGATTGTGTACCACCCGAATCTTTAGCTATATAAAATAGGTATTCTAACCAGTGAATATTGGCTATTTCAGTCTCATCCATAAAAAACGAGGTGATGGTAACTGTTTTTTCAATATTATCTCTAGTATTCATCAAATCTTCCTCAAAAGACCCTAAAATGGTTCTTCCACCTTCAATAAATACTAAATTTGGTCCTTCTGGCTGGCCTTTATATGGATTTACCTGAAAACTGCTATCTTCGTCATTGTATGGCAGGCCTGTGGCTGTGCTTATACTTCCAGGTTCGCTACTGTTGGGTTTACCACCTTTCGAACATGATACTGTGAGGGCACCAAGTGCTAAAAAGTAAGGCAGATACTTAGTTAATAATTTCTTTTTTAGCATGTTATAAGAAAAAGGATAATACCTAAAGATTTCCGCTAATTTATGTAACGAAAATAACAAGTTCAAATATTGGGCGATTTTTTGTTGAAATTTATAAATTATGCCACACAATTGCAGCTAATACAACTCTAATCATAACCTTTAATAGACGGTACAATTGAGATTCAAAGCCTGTAAATACATTATTTCCTGACAAAAAATATATCGCCCACTATAGTTTGGGCCACCATTTGAAACATTATTCCATTTTTATAACTGAACACCGATGGAAACGATACTTTCAAACTATATTGCCCTTTTAATTTGGGTTCTAAATCTACCATTTTCCCATTGTCTTCTGCATACACAGCTTTCACGCCTATAGGTTCTTCAAAATACATTCTGCTTACACTCCAAGTAATTTCTTTTTCATTTACAAAATAATCGCTGCCATTTTTCAGCACGTGATACCTGCTTCGCTCATACTTAGCTTTGATATTGGCATCAAACACACCCTTGTTAGATTTTTGAAGCACATCGGCAGAAATGAGCTTGCCATTATCATAAATAACTGACATATTATTTATGATAAGTAAATGGACTATAAAAGTAACATC
Source organism: uncultured Bifidobacteriaceae bacterium (assembly GCA_964565665.1). Classification (GTDB taxonomy): domain Bacteria; phylum Bacteroidota; class Bacteroidia; order Cytophagales; family UBA9547; genus CAZMFZ01. The sequence goes on from CAZMFZ010000010.1 coordinate 17,629, forward strand.
TACTTTACTGTATAGTTTGTAATTTAATAAACTACTTGAAGGTTTGCGTTCTACATTCAACACCCCAACAGTATCACTGGAGTGAATAATCCAAAAATCGATTTTCTGTGCTTTTGAATATGTGCTTATTAATAACATAGCAAATGCGAATATTCTACAATAGAGACCCATATATTAGAATAAGGACATTTGATTGTCAGTTTCTGGTGTTTTATTTTTCATTTTCTGAATTACTTTGGCTTTTTTTGCTTTCTGAGCATTGGTTTTGAAAGCCGCAGGATTTTGAATTTGTAAATAGAATTGAGAGGCGTATTTATTGGGCTTAACGAATAGCACATCCAATTTATTAGTGAGGGTATCGAAATTGATAGTATATTTTGTTCTTGCATTCTCAACTTTTGAGCTGATGAACCCTTTTTCTTCTAATTTTTCTATAGCAGTATTCAATTTTGCCCGTTTTATGCCGGTTTCTAGTTCAATTCTGTTGGCAATTACTATTTCGAGTGCATTTTTTTGGAAATAAGCGAGCAAATACTCAAGCACCAACACTTCTTCAACTGAAATGTACTTGAAATTAAATTTGGATAAACGATTGACATTCAGGGCATTGATTCTCGCCATTTCTTAAGATTTTTATTAATAATGTTATTAAGGATTTGCGTTTACTAACTTATCAATTTGTGATTTGAGTTTGGGAATATCTCTGGAAAGTACACCCCATACAATAACATCGTCTATTTTGTGATGGTTGAATTACCCAATTTCTGAGGTTCACAATTCTTCTAGCATCTTCAATATTAATAGAGCTATCAATTTTAAGAACTCTATTTGTGGCTTCTCGTATTATTTCCAATTCTCTTTCAATACCTCTCCTTAGCAATTTATCAGCTTTATAGGAATTAGAATCTCTTTTATCCCCAAGATAAAAATAAATTGAATCAATAGATTCTTTAATATCAAGTAAATATTTTAATACTTCACGCTGCATACAAAAGTTGCTTTGATTCTTCCACACTTTCAATAAAATATGGGTTTGATAGCGATTTCTCAGTTAACAAATCAATATTTCTACCGATTAACAGCTCTAATTTCTCTTGTAATTCAAAATAATTATCAGTGTACTGTTCAATAGAGATTCCCTCCTTAAAGGCTATCAATACATCTATGTCGCTATTTTGACTAAAATTATCAGTGCAGACTGAGCCAAATAAATACAAAGTTTTTATATCATATTGAACACAAAGTTTTCTGACATCTTCGATTTTATCTTCGACTATCTTTCGCATTTTTTATTAGTAAATCAAGTACAAATTTATTATTTCAAAGTTCCCACCATTTCTTCAGGTTTCACCCAAAGGTCGAATTGTTCGTTTGTCAATAAGCCTAATCCTATAGCCGCTTCACGCAATGTTTTGCCTTCCTTATGGGCTGTTTTGGCTATTTTGGCCGCATTTTCATAGCCAATATGCGTATTTAGTGCCGTTACCAACATCAAAGAATTTTCAAGGTGTTGCTTAATTACTGGTAAATTAGGCACAATCCCCACGGCACAATTGTTGTTGAACGACACGCAAGCATCGCCAATCAACCGGGCAGATTGCAACACATTGGCTGCGATTAAAGGCTTAAAAACATTCAATTCAAAATGCCCCAAGGAGCCACCGATAGATACGGCAACATCATTGCCCATTACCTGAGCACAAACCATCGTCATGGCCTCGGGCTGTGTAGGGTTTACTTTCCCCGGCATTATGGAAGAGCCAGGTTCGTTGTCGGGAATAATGATTTCCCCGATGCCGCTTCTTGGGCCCGAACTGAGCATTCTAATGTCGTTAGCTACTTTCATCAAGGCTACTGCGGTGCGCTTTAAGGCACCCGAAAGCTCTACCATGGCATCGTGGGCTGCAAGTGCTTCAAATTTATTTGGGGCAGTGATGAATGGCAAATGTGTGAGTTCGGCAATTTTTTTAGCTACCAGCACATCGTAGCCGGCAGGGGCATTTAGCCCAGTACCAACCGCAGTGCCACCTAATGCTAGTTCTTTTACTGATTCAAGGGCATTTTTTAAGGTGCGAATGCTGTTGGTAATTTGCTGTGCATAACCTGAAAATTCCTGACCTAAAGTAAGAGGCGTAGCATCCATAAAATGTGTGCGGCCAGTTTTTACTACATTTTTAAAACCTTCTGTCTTTTTTAATAAGGTATTTCTAAGCAGCTCTAGGCCGGGAATTGTGATTTCTACTACCGATTTGTACGATGCTATGTGCATGGCGGTAGGGTAGGTATCATTTGATGATTGCGATTTATTTACATCGTCATTGGGGTGTAGCACTTTCTTCTCATCTTCCAGCTTTCCGCCTTTTAACACATGAGCTCGATTGGCAATTACTTCGTTCACATTCATATTGCTTTGTGTGCCAGAACCTGTTTGCCAAATTACCAAAGGAAATTCGCCATCTAAAGCACCAGTAAGTATTTCATCACATACTTGGGCTATCAAATCTTTTTTTTCTGCTGGTAATACGCCTAATTCAGTATTGGCCATAGCAGCGGCTTTTTTCAAATAGGCAAATGCGTAGATCACCTCTTTGGGCATACTGGCCTCCGGGCCAATTTTGAAATTGTTGCGAGAACGCTCTGTTTGGGCTCCCCAGTATTTATCGGCAGGTACATTTACCAAGCCCATTGTGTCTTTTTCTACTCTGAATGACATTGATTTATATGTTTTAAAAAGTTTGATTTATTGATGATGTAGGCAATGATAGTTGCGAAAGGCAAAACTATGAAAAATGAGACCCACGGGGAAATATATGTTTAAATATTCAAGGACAGAAATCAAATCCTTTTCATTTGCAAATCTGGAGTATTGGTAGTGTAAATTTTCACATAATTAACCGAGCCTAAGCCCATGAATAACCCTTAGGAGCAATTCATAGTTTTGATTGTTAGTAAATACGAAAATATTAATTTGCTCGAAAACTGCACATTGATATTGCTTTTACCAAAAATTTTATGGCGCCATACGCCATACTTTTCTGGCATTTCACCCAAGCTTGGAATGAAATTCAACATGCGTTTATGAAGCTTTCCAGCATTATGGGGGTATCCTTTTTCTGCTATATAATCTATATTTTCAGCAATATCCTCATCCGCTCTTTCCGAAATAATCACAATCATAATGTAAATCCATATTTATCTTCAAATCTGGTATTTAGATTGGCTCTAAGCTGTTCCACAGTCATAAAATTATGCAAATTGTATTTGGATATCGTCTTCCATCTCTTGTGCCAATGCTTCCATTTCTTCATCAGTAAGGGGCGGACTAGGCAGAGCAAGGTTTTTAAATTTGCTCTCGGTAGTTTCAGCTATGGAATGTATACCTTTCACATTGGCAAAAATGAGGGCTGGGTCTTTAGGCGCGGCAGGCCCTTCTATGGTAACTACAAATGATCGCATGATTTCATAATTATCAATAACAAAGATATAAAAACAAAAAAGAAATAATAATCATCAATATCAGCCTACTTGCACTCGTGAAATATAAATTGTGAAAATCTGTCGATGGATTAAAGCAGTTTGCAAATGCCCTATATCAACCCCTTTACATATTTTATTTCAGCATCTATTTCCTGCATCATTTTAAGTGCCACACCTTTATCGAATTGGGCTAATGTTTCAAGCGCCACGGCTTTTTCAGCCAATATATCGAAGCAGGCTGTTACGGCCGACCCCTTTAAATAATGCCCAAAAGCTTTCAGAGCTTTCAGATTCTCCGCTTCTACAAGTTTAAATCCTTCAATACTACCTGCATCTAGTTGGGTGCCTACAATACCTAAAAGCTCGTTTACTATTTCTGTATTGCCTCGAACCCTCTCTGTAAGTTGCTCCCTATTGAAATGAACTAAGGCGGATGTTTCGGGCAAAGTTACTAGTGACGAATGGGTACTTGAAACTATGTTTGTTACCCATTTATCGAAAATTTTCTCAAGGGTATCTTTTGCAAATGGCTTGCTAATAAAGTCGTTCATGCCTGCTTCTAAGCATTTTTCCTTCTCTCCTTTTATAGTGCCAGCAGTAAGGGCAATGATGGGAATATCTTTCCCATTATTCAATTTTCTTATTTCCATGGTAGCTTCATAGCCGTTCATTTCTGGCATCTGCACATCCATAAATATGATGTCAGGCTTTTCTACTTTGTAATTCTCTACCGCTAATAGCCCGTTTACAGCTTCTTTAATAAGAACATTTCTATTTAGCGAATTCAATATTATTTTAGCCAAAAACATATTTACCTCGTTGTCATCTACCAGTAGTATTTTTATGGGTTGGGTATTAGAAAAATCTACTACTTGCTCTTCAAGTTCATTTTTCAACTTTTTAATGGGCTTGGCTACATCGCTTATTTTAGAGAGTATCACATATAATTGATTGGCTTTTACAGGCTTAATTAAGCGGTGCTTTACTTCAAGTTCTAGGCAGGCTTGTTTCACATATTCATCTTCTGCGGAGCTATTGAGCAACACAAAATTCTGTTTTCGTGCGTGCGATGTTTGCATTGCAATCATATTTCTAATGGTAGCTATGCCATCCATTTCAAGCATACGATAGTCAATCAATATGGCATCGTATTTGCTCCCTTTCGACACTTTACCAATGGCTTCTATTCCATTTTGGGCTTGCTCTACATCAATATTTTTGGCGTTTAGCAAGCTTTGCAATATCTGTCGGTTGCGGGCATTGTCATCAACTATTAACACTTTTTTGATTTTGCCTACAAAATTCCAAGCTATGGGTTGTTCTTCTAAAGTTTTGAAAGTGATGTCGAAAAAGAAAGTGCTACCTTTTTCCTTCACACTTATAAGCTGAAGTTTGCTGCCCATTATGCCTAATAGCTTGTTTGAAATGGTGAGGCCTAAGCCAGTGCCGCCAAATTTTCGAGTGGTAGAGGCGTCTTCCTGTGAAAAAGCTTTGAATATTTTTTCTTGATTTTGGTGTAATATACCTATGCCAGTATCTCGCACTGAAAATCTGAAAGCGAATTCATCTTTATTAAGTATTTCAATCACCTGAATGGTAAGCTCGATCTCACCTTGCTGGGTAAATTTGATAGCGTTGCCCATTAAATTTACAAGCACTTGGCGAATGCGTATGGCATCGCCATATATAAACTGTGGTATTTCAGGCGAAATATTGAGCAAAATTTCGAGTTTTTTCTGTTGTGCTTGATACACAATCAAATCGGCCACTTGGCTGGCCAGCTCCATTACATCTATTTTCTCAATTTCCAGCTCTAATTTTCCGGCTTCTATTTTAGATAAATCAAGAATATCATTAATAATATCGAGCAGCGAATTAGCAGATTTATGCACAATATCCATATACTGTTGCTGGGTTTCATCGAGCCGGGTTTCCATCAATAAATCCGTAAAGCCAATTACGCCATTGAGTGGTGTACGTATTTCGTGGCTCATATTGGCTAGAAATTCCGACTTGACTCTGCTTGCCAATTCGGCCTGTTCTTTGGCACTTATTATTTCTTGCTCGGCAATCCTTCTCTCAGTTACATCTCTAGATACTGCAATTATGTAACCTTCGCCATTTATATTCTTATAGCTCGCTCTCACTTCTACTGGGAATAGGGCATTGGTAATCAAATTGCGATTTTCGCTTTGTATTATCAACATATCTACCTTTTTGAGCTCATCTACATGCTTTCTCCATGCATTTTTACTGGCAAATTTAATTTCAAAATCTTTTACATTGTAGAAATTGGCATTAGTAGCAGGTATTCCCAATCGCGCAGAGGCTTCATTATTCAAGTATACTATTTTTCCGTCTTCATCGGCCACCTGAAAGCCATCGGTAGTACTGTTTACAAAGTTCTCAAGCAATTTTAATCGGTCGTTTGCCTTTTGAATTTCCAAATCTTGGTGTTTGCGAGTGGTAATATCTTGCAAATAGCCATACCACATTACGCTATTTTCCAATTGCTCTGGCGAGGAGTCGCCTTTAAACCAACGCAGCCCTTTCTGAGGAAAAATAGCTCGGAACTCAATATTCCAATTTTCAAGCAATGCCTTTGATTGGTTAATTGATTCGAACACCATTGATACATCTTCAGGATGTATATAGTTAAAAAGCAACATGGCATCGTTTTTTATCTCTTCTATAGGTAGGCCGCACATTTCTGAAAAGCCATCAGATAGGTATGGGAATCGAAAGCTACCATTTTCGTAAAATTGAAATTGGTATAAGCCTCCTGGTATTTTGTCGGAGAATTTTTTCAGTCTTTGCGATGCTTTTAAGATCAGATCCTGATTTTTCTTTATTTCATTTATGTCTTGAAAAGTACCAAAAAGTTTTTTGCATTCCCCATTTTCAAATTCCGCTGTGCCAATAGCTCTCACCCATTTTTCATTTCCATTGGCTGTTACTATTTGCAAATCGGCATCGAATGGGGTACCATTATTTATACAGTCATTTACCAATGTCATTATTTTATCTCGGTGTTTACCTTCTTTATAGAAGTTGATGCCTGAATGCAAATCTGGCACAAAATCGGATGTTACTTCATGAATTGACTTTGTTATATCTGACCAATATACCATTCCTTGCACCAAATTTATCTCCCAGCCGCCAACTTTAGCCACTTGATTGGTCTGTTCAAGCATTAGCTTTACGTGCTTCAATTCTTCCTGTTGGTTTTTTCTCTCAGTAATTTCACGCTCAATGGCTATAAAATTGGTGCAGTTGCCTTCCTTGTCGAAAACGGGGTTTATGGTAAGGTCGAGCCAATAATTTCTACCCGATTTGCTATAATTTTGTATTTCTACATTTATTGATTGATGGGTTTTAATTGCGTTGCTCAGTTTCTCTATAGTAGCTTTATCGGTTACTTTGCCTTGCACCATTTCGGCTGGTTTTTTGCCAATAGCTTCGTTAGATGAAAATTCGGTAAGCTCTGAGTAGGCATCGTTTACCCAAGTGATGTGGCCGTTTGCATCGGTAATGATAATGACATCTGTAGTTTTGGAGGCCACTAATGCGAGTTCCTTTAGCTTGTTTTCGTTGAATATTCTCTCCGTAATGTCGCGTACTGCTCCAAATAAAAATTTATTTTTAGATGCCAAACTCCACTCTATGTATTTATAATTTCCATTTTTACTTCGGAATCTATTGATAAAATTCATCACTTTTTTATCTTCACCCAGCTTTTTCATAGCCTCAAGAGTGGCTTTGTGATCGTCTGGATGTATAAAATCAAAAAAATCGCTACCTAACATTTCGTCAATGTTATAGTCCAGAGTAGTTTCCCACGATTGATTAAGTTTTACAAATTTTCTACTATCATCAATTACGCAGTGCAAATCTAAGTCGGTATCGAAATATAATTCCAACTCTTGAGAAGCCAATTGCAAACTTTCATTAAGTGCTATGCTTTGGGTAATATCCCTAGCCACACAAATTATTTCTCTTGGGCTGCCATTATCGATAGCCAGCAATGAAATTTCCATGCTGTACCACACAATGTGATTTGCATGCGACAAGCCGTATTGTACAGAAATTTTAGTATGTTCATTTATTGCTTTCTCAATTCCTGATTTGATAATACCAAGGGCATCTTCCGGCAAACCAATATTGTGTATATTTTTTCCAACAAGCGAACCTCCATCTTTGGGAGAAGAGCTGATATTTTGGCTGTAATATTCTTTAATTAAATACTTTTCATCCGTTACAAATACCAGATTGCCAAGGCTGGCAAGCATATTGTTCAGTCGGTTGGTGGTATGTTTCAATGTCGAAACCTGTAGTTCGGGTGATATAATGTCAAGGTCTTCCATAGTATAGTTTCAATATTTTGTTTAAAACGCCCCAAACACCCGAAGTGAGCTTAACTTTCTTTATGGGATAAACATTTTACCATCAAGAAGTTTAGGAGATTAAGATTTTGTAGCAAAAATTTAGCTTCAGCGGATATTAACCTAATATAAATTAATAGCAACTTCAAGAGAGATATTTACTTCTATATACAGTTTTTGAACTTCCATGTATACGATGTAAAAGTAATGAAGTTGAATGAATGATTTTGCTAATTTTACATGGTGGAAAATATAAAATCAATCATAATAAGCAGAACCGACAATCTTGGCGATGTGGTGCTTTCTTTGCCGATTTGCGGCATTTTGAAAGCCAAATTTCCCGATTGTAAAATTTCATTTATCGGAAAAAGCTATACTAAACCCTTGATATTATGCTCAAAATATGTAGATAAATTTCTGGATCGGGAAGATATAATTGCAGGAAAAATAAAGCTGAAAGCCGATGCCATTGTCTACATTTTCCCAGATAAAGCCATGGCAATTGCAGCATTAAAAGCTGGAATTAATAATAGAATTGGCACTTCGCATCGTTGGTTTCACTGGCTCACCTGCAATAGATTGGTAAATTTTACGCGTAAAAACTCTGTGCTTCATGAATCGCAGTTGAATGCCAAGCTGCTAAAGCCACTTGGAATCAATCAAGAATTTACTTTAGCCGAATTAGGCAACCTTTATGGCATTGAAAATGAAAACCACTATTCAAAAAGCGAAAAACAAAAACTCATTTTCCATCCTAAATCGAATGGAAGTGCCAGAGAGTGGAAACTTGAAAATTATTTTCAATTGGCACAAATTATAGACCATACCAAATACGATATTTTCGTGACAGGCACCGCAGCCGAAGGCGATAAAATAAAAGCAGAAATGCCGGATTTTTTCGAAAAATCAAACGCGATTGACATGACAGGTAAATTCTCTTTAACAGAATTGATTGCATTTATAAAAAAAGCAAATGCCTTAATTGCTTGCAGTACAGGGCCTTTACACATAGCCTCTGCTTTTGGAATTCATGCCATTGGATTTTTCCCTGCTATTAAACCTATGCATGCAGGCCGTTGGCAACCTATTGGCAATAAAGTAAAAGTATTTGCACTTGACAATAATTGTAGCGATTGCAAAAATGATAGTATATGTGCCTGTATCAATAGTATAAGTGCCAATGAAGTAAAAAATTATATCGATACAACAAATTAAAAACAGGTTTTTCAAAAATAGAATATTCACGAGCACTTGCTTGTAAACCCTTGAATTAAAAAATATAAATTAGCTCCCTTCTGGGTTGGGGCATCTAAAAATATGAAAGATAAAGTAATAGTAATTACAGGCGGTTCATCAGGTATTGGGAAAGCTTTGGCAGAGAAATTTGGCAAGGAAGGCTCAAAAATCATTATTTCAGGCAGAAATATAGAAAAACTCACTGAAGTAGAAAATGAACTCAAATTAAAAAACATGACCATAACCAGTATTGCAGCCGATGCTGCAAGCGAAATCGACAACAGCTTGTTGATTAGAAAAGCTTTTCAGCAATATGGCACTATTGATGTATTGATTTGCAATGCAGGTATTTCTATGCGGGCTATGTTTGAAGATGTAGATTTGGATGTGCTACGCAAATTGATGGATACCAATTTTTGGGGCACCGTTTATGCGTGCAAATATGCTTTGCCTTACATTATAAAAAGCAAAGGGTCGATTGTAGGCATTTCATCTATTGCCGGCTACCGTGGCCTGCCAGCCCGCACTGGATATTCTGCTTCAAAATTTGCAATGCAAGGCTTTTTAGAATCGTTACGTACCGAAATACTTAAAAAAGGAGTGCACATACTCGTGGCTTGCCCTGGATTTACAGCCTCAAATATTAGAAATGTGGCTTTGGCTGCCGATGGTAAATCGCAAGGTGAATCGCCAATAGAAGAAGGCAAAATTATGAGTGCAGATGAAGTGGCCAACTATATTTACCAGGCCGTAGTAGGGAGGAAGAGAGATTTGATTTTAACATCTCAAGGAAAATTAACAGTTTTCCTAAACAAGCTTTTTCCAAAATTTATGGATGCGATGGTGCTAAACCACTTTGCCAAGGAGAAGGACAGTACCCTATAAAAACACTAAGAGGTTATTTTTTATCGAAATCATCGAAAGATTCAATTTTCTCTAAATTATCTATATTTACCTTTTCAGTGGTGTAGAAGTTTACAAGCAAGGTGATAAATACAGTAACTGAAATTGAAAGATTAAAAATATCGTATTCTCTTCCCCACAAATAATCCCAAGTCAAATATAAAGCTTTCAAAAACCATGAAAAAAGAAAAAACAAAGAGGCATAATACACTGTAACCATATCCATAATTTTGAAATCGCCACTCATGCTTTGGGCAACTCTAACCAATGAATACACACAAGTGAGCAAAGCCGAGAAATCCATTATAATAGATGTGATACTCGAATTTACCTTCATGCAGCTTTTAAATATCCAAATATTGAGTAGCACTATAGATAAAACATTGAGGACAACGAAAAAATAATGTTTCTTAACTACTAAATTGAAAGGCATTGCAATTGATTGTTCTTAATTAGCTAGGATAACTAGCTTTGATTTAAAATGTTGCAAAAAGTATTCAATTTTAAGGCATTTATGGTTTTAATCAAAGTTAAAAAGCGATTTTTTTAAAAGTTGAATGTTTTAAAATATTGATAATCAACACTTTAACTATTATATCAAATTATGAATTATTGGATATTGAAATCGGAACCTGATGTATATGGCTACGAAACTTTAGAAAAAGATAAAAAGGGAGTGTGGGATGGCGTGCGAAACTACCAAGCCAGAAACAACCTGAAGGCTATGAAAATAGGCGATCTCGCACTTTTTTATCACAGTAATATTGGAAAAGAGGTAGTGGGAATAATAAAAATAACCAAAGAAAGTTACCAAGACCCAACCACTACCGATACTAATTGGGTGGTGGTAGAAGTAGAACCCTTTAGAAAACTTAAAAAAGCGGTGCCGCTATCAGCAATTAAAAATGAACCTATGTTGCAAGATATTTTGCTTGTTCGAAACGGAAGAATATCGGTAAGCCAACTAAAAAAAGAGGAATTTGACCGCATAATTGAACTTAGCGAAGTAACGCCATTTGGTTGATTCAAAATTAAAGCCTTATTTTTGGTCGCATTTTTAAAATTTTATAGAAAAATATTTTTATCTCATCATAAATGATTGACGGAAAAAAAATAGTGGTAGTAATGCCTGCATACAATGCGGCTGTGACACTAAAAAAAACCTACGATGAAATTCCTTTCAACATTGTAGATGAAGTAATACTGGTAGACGACCATTCGCGTGACCATACTTCAGAAGTAGCTAAACAATTGGGAATCAACAAAGTAATAAGGCATCCGCAAAACCGAGGCTATGGCGGCAACCAGAAAACCTGCTACAATGCAGCCCTAGAATCGGGTGCCGATATTGTGGTGATGTTGCACCCCGATTACCAATACACCCCGCTTTTAATTGAGGCAATGGTATATCCTATAGCTCGTGGACTATTTGAGGTAATGTTAGGCTCGAGAATATTAGGCAAAGGAGCTTTAAAAGGCGGAATGCCTATGTACAAATACATTGCCAATCGATTTTTGACTTTATTTCAAAACATAATGATGAACCAAAAATTGGCGGAATACCACACCGGCTATCGAGCATTCAGCAAAAAAGTATTGGAAACCTTGCCATTAGATAATAATGATGATGATTTTGTATTCGATAATGAAATGCTCGGTCAAATTACCATGGCAGGCTATACAATTGGCGAGGTAACGTGCCCAACCAAATATTTTAAAGAGGCAAGCTCCATAAACTTTCAAAGAAGCTCAAAATATGGATTGGGCGTACTTAGGGTTTCTATCACTTACCGGTTGCACAAATGGGGCATTATGAAACACAAAATATTTGAAGGAATTAAAATCGCATAATTCCATCTCATCTAAAAAACAAAAATCCCGACAGTGTAAACTATCGGGATTTTTTGTTTTCGTGGTTTGAAATAAATGTTAGATAAATATCAGAATTAGTAGCACGCCTAGCAATATCCATTTTACAATACCGAAATCGGAATGTGCCAAAGCAAGTTTCATTTTTTCCATTTTGGGTTAATATTTGAGCAATAATACCCATTAAATCACAATTAGTTGCAATTAATTATAGAAATTATACAATAAAAAAAATTGTATATGAAAATATTTCATAACAATTTGACAATCAAACTTTTGCAAAAGGTATATTTTGAAAAATTTCTCATTCCCAAAGTTTAAAATATTCGAGTTTGATTGTCTCACCGAAAAATAGCCTTGTGGAGGCTTCAAATGAATATGTGTAATCTGATACAAAAACCCGCAAACTGCCAACAGTATTTTTTAAGGTGAGCAATTCTATATTTTCCAACTGTAATTTTAAAAACTGTGCTACAACTGCTACACTGTCAATTATTTCCACCTTGTTTATATAAAAATTTTCAATTTGCTTTTTTATAAGCGGATAATGAGTGCAGCCCAAAATCAAGGCTTCAATACCGGCCAAATTGCTGTCGTTTAAGTAGTTATTTACTATACTTTCAGAAATAGAGTTGTCGAAAAAACCTTCTTCTATCATGGGTGCCAATAGTTTTGTGGGCAAAGATTGCAGCGAAATACTTTTATTAAGAGCCTCTATTTTCTTGGTGTACACATTTGAAGAAACCGTTTGTACGGTACCAATCAGACCGATTTTCTTATTTGCAAAGTGTTCTCCTACGTACTCAACCGCAGGGTCTATCACATTGAGTGTAATGGCTTTGCTTCCCACATACATTTTCACCAAATCAAATGCCGCGGCTGAAGCAGAATTACAAGCTATAAGAATGGCTTTGCAATCGTTTTCGAGCAGAAAATTTGAAATTTTGATGGCGTACGATTGTATAGCCGTGGCCGATTTGTCGCCATAAGGCAAATGGACAGTATCTCCAAAGTAGATTATATTTTCATTTGGCAACAATTGCCTTACTGCTTTGGCAACTGTTAGGCCTCCAATGCCGCTATCGAATAAGCCAATAGGTGAATTTTGATTCAAGTCTAAGCTGTTTAATTAAGCAAAATGAGCCATATTTTTGGTAGAAACAAAATAAAAAAGTCTCGTATATAATACGAGACCTTTACAAACTATAAACCTAAACCTATGAACTTAATCTTTAATATTTTTATTCTTAATTTGTGATGTTCTACTTTAATTAAGAGGATTATTTTACATACTTTTAACGATAACGATTGAGATTTAGTTTTTTATTTTCTAATAATTCTGCAAAATTAGCGAATATTCTAATTTTAACTAGCAGAAAATTTTACAATATTTTTTTTTCGAGTAATAAGTAAATACACATTTTGAGTTTTGTATCTATTTATTGATATTGATTGTCTAACTTACTGATGAATAAAGCTTCGATATTGCCAAACCTGAAATCTGATACAATAATACGGCATCTCTTGAAACTAAGATAGTGAAAATGATTAGGTGGTACTAAATATTGATTAAGTGGGAGTTTTGGAGGCAAAATTATTCAAAAGCCTGTATCCCTGTAATCTCTCTTCCCAATATCAGCAAGTGAATATCGTGTGTGCCTTCGTAGGTCACTACCGATTCAAGGTTCATTAGGTGTCGCATAATGGGAAATTGGTTGGTAATGCCCATTCCGCCCAAAATTTGTCGTGCCTCTCTAGCCACTTTTAAAGCCATATCTACATTGTTGCGTTTTGCCAATGAAATTTGGGGTGTTGTGGCTTTCCCTTGGTTTTTCAACACACCCAATCTCCAAGCAAGCAGTTGTGCTTTGGTGATTTCTGTGAGCATTTCTGCCAATTTTTTCTGTATCAATTGAAACGATGCAATGGGCTTGCCAAATTGTATTCGTTCTTTTGAGTATCGCACTGCGGTGTCGTAGCAATCCATAGCGGCACCTACCGCCCCCCAAGCAATGCCATAACGGGCAGCATCGAGGCATTTGAGTGGCCCAGCCAAGCCCGAAATGCCTGGCAATATATTTTCCTTTGGCACTTTTACATTGTCAAATATTAACTCCCCCGTGCAGCTTGCCCGTAGCGACCATTTGCCATCAATTTCTGGTGTAGAAAAACCCTCCATGCCTCGTTCTACTATCAATCCATGAATTCGACCTGCTTCATTTTTAGCCCAAACCAAAGCCATATCGGCCAAAGGCGAGTTTGAAATCCACATTTTTGCCCCATTTAACAAATAATAATCGCCTTTGTCTTCATATTTGGTAATCATATTTGCGGGGTCGGAGCCAAAATCGGGTTCGGTAAGCCCAAAACAACCCAAAAATTCACCCGAGGCTAATTTGGGTAGAAATTTTCTCTTTTGTAATTCACTTCCAAATTCATTTATTGGGTACATTACCAATGAACTTTGTACCGAAGCCACCGATCGCATACCCGAATCGCCCCGCTCCAACTCCTGCATTATCAATCCATAAGCGATATAATCTAAGCCACCACCACCCAATTCTAATGGAATAGTAGGGCCAAAAATGCCCATATCGCCAAATCTTTTAACTAAATGGGCTGGAAACTGGGCTTTTTCTGCACATTCTTCAATAATTGGTGAAATTTCTGCATTTACAAAATCGCGAATACTTTGGCGAATGAGTATGTACTCAGAGTTGAGCAAGTCGTCTATCACGTAAAAATCTGGAGAGTGAAAGGAGGTGTTTTTCATAAATATTGTAAATCAACTCTATCAATATACGTAATTTAAAAATTAAACCGCATATCAATTATTGAGGTTACACAATAATGTTTGGCCTATTCAAATATACTGTTAACCTAAGCGATACCATAATATGAAGGCTTTTTTATTCCGAATAAAATACTCTTTTTACCCTCTCGCTCACACTGGTGAGTATTTCATAAGGAATGGTACTAATGGCATTTGCTAGTTGCATTATGCTGATGTTTGAGCCAAAAATCTCGACAGAATCACCTTCCTTGGCCTCTGGAATTTCTGATATATCAATCATTGTCATATCCATACAGACATTTCCAATTGTAGGGGCAAATTTGCCTTTGAGCCAAACTTTTCCTTTTCCGTTGCTGAAATCACGACTATAGCCATCGCCATAACCTATAGCGATTACTGCAATTTTGGCATCTTTCGCAATTTTTCCTTTGCGGCTATAGCCTACAGTTTCGCCTTTTTTAACTTGCTTTATTTGAGAAATAGTAGTTTTTAAGCTGCTGACAGGCAACAAATTTTCTTGCAATTTTCCGTTGGCTTCTACTCCATACAAGCCGATGCCTAAGCGAACCATATTGAGTTGAAAATCAGCAAATCGAACAATTCCTGCTGAATTTAATAAGTGTTTATCAATTTTATACTTGAGTCTATTTTCTACAAATGCTACCGCTTGCAGTAATTTTGCATACTGTATTTTTGAATAATCATCAAATTCAGCACTATCTGCACCCGCCAAATGGCTGAATATAGAAGCAACGGTAATTCTGCCAGATGCCAATATTTCATCTATACCTATAGAAAGTTCTTTTTCTTCTATTCCCAGCCGGTGCATACCTGTTTCAATCTCCAAATGAGCATTTATTTTGCTTGAATTTTCACTTAGGAACGTGATGAGCGATTGCAATTCGGGCAAGGCATACAATACAGGTTCTAAATTAAACTGAACCATGGCATCGTAACTTTCTTGGGTGGGATTCATCACCATAATTGGGAGATGAATTCCGTTTGCCCTCAATGCTACTCCTTCATCGGCATAAGCTACAGCCAAATAATCGACCCGTTGAAATTGAAGCAATTGAGCTACTTCTAAGCTTCCGTTACCGTAAGCAAATGACTTAACCATAGCCATAATTTTGGTGTAGGGTTTTAGCAAACTGCGGTAAAAATTAAGATTATGTACCAAAGCATCTAGGTTGATTTCCAGCACCGTTCTGTGCGATTTTTGCTGCATTTGAAGCACAATCTTCTCAAACTGAAACACCCTTGAGCCTTTGATGAGAATGACTTCATTGGAAAAATAATGACTTTGAAAGGCACTTAAAAAATTCTTTGTGTTGAGATAAAATGTAGCTTCAAGTTTATTAAAAACAGGGCTGTTGGCTGAAATTTGGCTGCCAATGCCTATTAATTTGGTTACTCCTTTTTCCAAAAGTATTTCTGCAATGCTTTGGTAGAGATACTTTTCATCTAATCCAGTTTCAAATAAATCTGATAAAATGATTGTCTTTTGAGGTCGTTGGTTTTGCTGCTTTAAGAAATCAAGTGCAATAGTTAGGCCTGCCAAATCATTATTATAAGTATCGTCTATAATATAAGTGTTGTTGATGCCTTGCTTTAATTCCAATCGCATTGAAAGCTTTTTAAGCCCCAATATTCTTGTTTGAATTTCACTTTTATCAATATTAAAAAAAAGCATTACTACAATGCAGTGCATAAGATTTTCAACTGAGGCGGTATCGGTAAAGGGAAGCTCTAAATCAAATTCACTGTAGAGATTTTTAACTTGTGATTTGAAGCGAAAAACAGACTTAGTATTTGTTTTAAGAACTAAAAGAGCAGTAACATCTGCCTTTTTATCAATCGCCCAAGTGAAAGTATTGAGGTTTAGCTTATTTACTTGTTCATCAATTTCTTGATGATTGCCACAGTAGAATAATGTATCAACCTTGGAAAAGAGCTTCAATTTCTCATTTATTTTACTTGATTTTGAAGCAAAACCTTCATCGTGTGCCGAGCCTATATTTGTGAATATCCCGAAAGTTGGTTTGATTATATTTTGTAGGCTTTCCATTTCTCCCATTTTGGAAATTCCAGCTTCAAAAATGCCAAGTGTATGCTTTTCATTTAGTTGCCATACAGAAAGCGGAACGCCAATCTGCGAATTGTAGCTTTTGGGACTTTTGACAATCACATATTCATTCACAAGCAATTGTGAAAGCCATTCCTTCACTATCGTTTTAGCATTGCTACCTGTGATGGCTATTACAGGAATTTCTGCCAAATTTCTTTTATAAATAGCCAAGTCGTGGAGCGTAGCTTTCGAACTATCTGCTACAAAGAAATTGGAATCGGGAAATGTAGCATAGTCGTGGTGCCATGCTTCAACTACAAATTGTCTAACTCCAGATTTATAAGCTTCAGCGATGTAAATGTGGCCATCGTGCCTATCGCCTTTGATAGCAAAAAAAAGTGCATAAAGCCCGCCAAGTGTTTTTCTGCTGTCAGTAATGAGCGATTCTACAGGTAAATCGGAAAATAATTGAGCGATTTTGCCTTTGGAAATGGATGGAAGTTGAGAGAAATTGAGCATAATTTGATTGCAAAGTACCGATATGCAAAGTAAATATAATCCTATACGAAATTGCTTCTTCAGAAGAGGCAATTCTAATAATGCCAAATTGGGGTTGAAACTTGGCTATATTTCCATCCGAATGATCAAGATATGACTTGAAGGCATTAATTTTACGATATGCTTTACTTCTCCTCAAGCATTTTCTTCAATTCTTCTAAGGTATAACTCCAGTTTTTTTCAGAAGTTTCAAGCAATTCTTTGGTTTGAAATCCTCCTTGAATAACTTTTAGAACCGTTTCTGAGTTCTTTTCATCCAAGTCATATCTTATTTGAGCATAATTTTCTGGAATATCTTCCGTGCCAGAAAACGAACTCCAGAAATTGTATAGAATGAATTTTTCTTTCTCAATATCAATAATATTGCCTTTATCTTCATATGCTTGTCCATCCCAAGTACCTTTATAAAGTATTGGGCTTCCTTTTTTCCAGTCGGTAATGCACTCAGTTCCGAAAAAATATTTTTTTATTAGTTCTGGGTTTGTCAAAGCTTCCCATACTTTTGCTTTAGTTGTTTTGATTATAATTGACTTTGAGAGCGTTAAATTAGGAGCCATTTTGGGTTTGTTTTACTATTTTGCTGTAGTACTGTTAATTAATATGTATTCAAATTTATGTTAAAATCAGAGGAATACTTGGGAATACTTGGGAATAATTGGTTAGCCCAATTTTTTCGAAATGCCAATTATCCTTTGCCGATTCCCACTAAATATTCATGTTTTTTATTTACTTGATTTCATGGCTTTTACAGTAGCCAACGACTTATCATTTACTAAATTATTGTACTGTTCTGTACCAAAGCCATATATTGCGATTTTACCATCTTTATCGCTATGAACTCCCCAACCATAGCGTTTTGTAAGTGGCGAAGCTCTGAAGCATGGTTGCCCTTTTGAGAAAAATTGTTTTCTTGATTCCTCATATTCACTTTCTGCTAGGTCGATTCGGTCTGCAAATACCTGAAAAAAAACATCATCAGAAGTGAACTTATAAGGGTTTTTACTCACTATATCGAACTGCATGTTGGCTACCAATTTAGCATTTCCTTTCAAAGGTGGAATTTCTCCATTTGTAGCTGGGCAGTCGTCTGCAATTTCAATAAAAGTATCGGAATAATTTGTGCTGTGAATTTTCATTGTTGGTGTTGGCTAAGAAGCTAATTAAATACAGATATAATTTCAGCTAATTTAAGATAATGTAGGTAATGCGGAATGCTCCAGCAAAAATGCGAGAAAAGTATTTTAAATTTATCATCCACTCTGTGTAAATTTACCAAATCAATCTCTACAATTTTGAGGTGGGAATCTTTTATTATTTAAAATCAAAACTTCTTTTTCGAAGTTATAATTTACAACCAAGCTTAAAAAAATTTAACAATCATTCTTATGTGGAAATTCTTAGGTACTGTTTTAGCAATGTTTTTTGCCCTTATTCTGTTTTTTATTGTAATGATATTTGTAGTAGCTGGCATTGGAGCGGCCGTGTCTTCGGGTAAAGAGATAGTGGCGGTAAAAGAAAATTCTGTTCTCACCATTAATCTCGACAAGAAAATTCTTGAAAAGGAAATAGAAAATCCTTTCGAGGGATTAGATATTCCATTCGCGCCTGCAAACGGGGGACTAGGACTAATTGAGCTTCGTGAGGCCATTTCCGTGGCTAAATCAGACGATAAAATCAAAGGTATTTATATTGCTGTCAGTGCTTTCCAAGGTGGGTTGGCTTCGATCGAAGAACTCAGAAATGCCTTGTTAGATTTTAAAACTTCGGGCAAATTCATTTATACGTATTCCGAAACTTACACAGAAGGGGCGTATTATTTGGCGTCAGCCTCTGATAAAATATTTTTAAACCCCGCAGGATTGCTAGAGCTAAATGGGTATAGTTCTCGCTATCAATTTTTCAAAGGAATGTTTGAAAAGCTGGATTTGAAACCTGAAGTATTTAAAGTTGGCGATTACAAAAGTGCCATCGAACCATTTGTGCTTGATAAAATGAGCGACTATAGCAAAGAACAAGCCATTTCATATTTGAGTTCGATGAATAATTTTATGCTTAAAAACATTGCTACTTCTCGAGGACTTGAATATAAAAGAGTAAAATTAATTTCAGATTCTATGCTTATTCACAACCCAAACGATGCGTTGAAATATAAAATTATCACCAATGTAGGCTATTACGACCAATTTTTGGCTGCTATTAAATCGCAATTGGGTGTTGGAGAGAATGAAAAAATCAATTTTATTTCTTACAATCAATACAAGAATAGCTTTAAACCAGCAGAAAACAATTCGAAAAATAAAATAGCTGTGATAGTGGCAGAAGGCGGTATAGATTCAGGTAAAAACGGTGACGACAAAATAGGCTCTGATGATTTATCGGAAGAAATTCGCAAGGCAAGGCTCGATACTAATATAAAAGCAATTGTATTACGAATAAATTCGCCCGGAGGAAGTGCCATGGCCTCAGATGTGATGTGGCGTGAAGTGGTATTAACAGCCAAGAAAAAGCCTATTATTGCTTCTATGTCTGATGTGGCGGCCTCTGGTGGATACTATTTGGCTATGGGTTGCACTAAAATTGTGGCACAACCAAACTCAATTACGGGCTCTATCGGAGTGTTTGGCTTGCTATTCAACATCAAAGATTTTCTAAAGAACAAACTTGGTATTACTAGCGATGGGGTGAAAACTGGCTTATTTTCCGACATTGGCACGCCAACCCGCGACATCACACCTTTCGAACGCAAAGCCATTCAAGAAGAAGTAAATATGATTTATGAAGATTTTACTACTAAAGCAGCTGAAGGAAGGAAAATGAGCGTTTCTGCATTGAAAAAACTAGCTTCTGGAAGGGTTTGGAGCGGTACCGAAGGCAAAGCCAATGGCTTAGTAGATGAATTGGGAGGTTTAGATAAGGCAATTAACATGGCTACACTTGAAGCAGGATTAGAAAGCGATTACAAGGTTGTTTATTTTCCAGAAAGCAAAAATTTTCTAGAAAAAATAATGGCCGATTTTCAAAAAGATGCCACTATCAAGCAACTCAAAGCCGAATTAGGTCCTTATTACTATACATACAAAAGTGTAGTCGAACTTAATAAATTGCAAGGCATTCAAGCCAGATTGCCTTATTCGGTGGTTAATGAATAGATAAATCGTTTTTACTATTCTTGTTAAAAGAAGTATATAATAGAGTGTCGCTTGAATCCTGCTGATATAAAAAGCAGGTTTTGTTCTTTTTACATTAAAAAGTAGCATTAATTACTCAAACCTAAATTGTATTTACGAGAAAAATTAGTTTCTCGTAAATTTTGCAGCCTTTCTGGCTTAAAAGTATTTTGGGTAGGTAAATTAGCCAATTGTCAAGTGGGCGTTTTTGGTTGCTTGGTAAGCGAAAATCGCAGTAGTTTGGTAGATGCGCGGCTATTTTTGCCGGAAAGGTGGACGGATTCTGTTGAAAAATGCGATAAAGCGGGTATCCCTGAAGAGTTTCAAGTATTTCATAAAAAAACCTTGTTAGCCCTAGATATTGTGGCAAGACAACGAAAAAATGGCATCAGATTTGGCTGGGTATGAGCTGATGGATTCTATGGAGCGGATAGCGATTTTACATCAGGTTTAGATAATCTAGGTTTGATGTTTGTGGTAGATATTCATAGTACGCAAGCCCTATATAGGGAGCAATTCGAGGTGGAAATCCCTCAAAAAGCGATAAGCGGCAAAGGAAAACTACCTTTTGTTGCTAAATCCAATAAGGCATCGGTAAAAGCGAATGACTATATAAAAACCTTAGCAGCAACGGATTGGGCCCAAACGGTTCTACGCAATGGCACAAAGGGAGCGTTGATATGCGATGTGCATGTAAAAGAGGTGTTTAGGTTAGAAAATGGGATTTGCAAAAGCAGAGTTTTGATAATTCGCAAGCCCCAAAATCATGGAAAAGAGGAGATAAAATACGCCTTATCGAATGCGGATTTGAACTATTATACAGCAGCACAATTAGTAGGCTATCAGTCCGAGCGCTTTTTTATAGAACATTCATTTAAGGAAACACGTCAAAATGTAGGTATGTTTGAATATCAAGTGCAGGGTTGGAAAGCTTGGCATCACCACATGGCACTAGTGATGCAAGCAATGGCATTTTTATTGTCCGAAAAAATATATTTTGCAGACGATTTACCCCTACTCACAGCTACCGATGTGCGAGAATTGATTATAGACATGCAACTGAATACCTCAAAAAAAGATCTTGATCTGGAAGAAAGAATAAAAATAAGGCATGAAAAACGACAGAAAGACATAAATCGACACAAAAATAATGATGAACACTTATCAACAGTATGAATGTGCTAAAGTAGAACTAACGATAGAAGCATTAATACTGCTTTTATTTCATAAATGATTTTAGCAATTCCGGGGTTTTCGTCTAAATTATTTATTTGCAGTCCAAGTTCTTTTAAGTCTTCCATTTTTAATGACCGACCGTGAGAACGCCATTCGGAATGATTAGTTAACTTTGTTGCTATTGCATTGGCTCTTTTACTTTTGAGGTAACTATTTGCTTTGTTGTTTCTGTTTGAGTCCAATTCGCAAATTTATATTGACACAACCATTTTTCTACCATAGATCAATAGCAAATTTCAACGCATTATAAACACCGCCAATTTCACCAGGATTTATTTGTGCTACAATCGTGGCATCAAATGGATTGATGCTATTGCTTTTAGGTGATTCCTGTTGTTTTTCAACTACCCACTCCATATAATCCTGTGCAGAAACAACTGTTCTACCAATAAAAACTTGTGCATCAATCTGTAAACTTCCCGTTTCTGTCATTGAAATGCTATTATCACCAAAGGGCTATTAGTGTTCCTGCACTTTTTGCTTCTCCAGCAATAACAAAATTTATATGACCTTTAAATTTTTTATGCAAAAATCTTACAATTTCTTCTGCTGTTTCGCCACTTCCTCCAGGTGTTTCAATGTAAAAATCAAGATTATTTGCCTTTTCAACTTCGTGTAGCAAATCGTGAATTATAAAATAGTTTTCTTGTTGTAATGATATGTCATTTTGTTCCTTATTTAAAGCCGCACAGTAAATAAAAAGATAACTATTAGTTAATTTGTTGTACCGCTTAATAAGTTCTTTTAATTCAAGTTCTGCTGGCTTAAGCTTTTTATTTATATATTCATTAATTATTCTAGGACTTGCAATTTTGAATATTGTCTTATATTTGAACCACAATTTGTGATTGCAATTTATGAGTAGTATTATTCAGGTTTTACCCCTTCAGTATTATATTCTTCTATGTCTGGCCATATTCAGTATTGGCATCATTGGGGTACTTATCAGGCGTAATGCCATAATTGTTTTTATGTCGGTAGAGTTGATGCTCAACTCTGTAAATCTACTACTTACTGCATTTTCATCTTACAAAGGCGATGCCGGAGGGCAGGTATTCGTATTTTTCATAATGGCTGTGGCTGCGGCTGAAGTGGCAGTTGGTTTGGCAATTATTGTGATGATATTTAGAAATGTGCGATCAATTGACATCAACGAAATGAGCAAGCTGAAGTGGTAATTTAAACGTTTGAAAACGTTCTATTCAATAATAAAAGTATAATTTAAAGTATGTTAAATTTAGTTTGGCTCATTCCAACACTTCCTCTGTTAGGATTTCTCATCAATGGATTGGGATATAAATCATTGCCCAAATCTTTAGCTTCGTTTATTGGAAGTGCTGCTGTACTTGGTTCATTTAGTATTGCAGTTTCGCTTTTTGTGGCGTTAATCAACAATAATATTCCTGCTACTACCATCAACTTTTACGATTTTCTCACAGTAGGCAGTTTCAATATTTCATTTTCATTTTTGATAGATGAGCTTTCTGTTTTTATGATGCTCATTATCACAGGAGTAGGATTTTTCATTCATGTGTATTCATCTGGATATATGCACGATGATGAAGGATTTAACAAATTTTTCGCTTACCTCAATCTGTTTGTATTTTTCATGCTTCTATTGGTGTTGGGATCCAATTACGTAATCATGTTCATCGGTTGGGAAGGTGTAGGATTGTGTTCATATTTGTTAATTGGATTTTGGTTTAAAAACAATAGTTACAACGATGCAGCTAAAAAAGCTTTTATAATCAACAGAGTAGGTGATTTGGGGTTTTTATTGGGTGTGTTTTTAATCATTGCCAACTTTGGTTCGGTCGATTATGCTACCATTTTTGAAAAAGCCAAGACTTTAGATGCTGATTTAATGGGTGTAACTGCTTTGACTGGTATTACTATACTATTATTTATAGGTGCCACTGGAAAAAGTGCCCAAATTCCTTTATTCACTTGGCTGCCCGATGCCATGGCAGGACCTACGCCAGTATCAGCCCTTATTCATGCCGCCACTATGGTTACTGCTGGGGTTTACATGATTGCCCGTTCAAATATTTTATTTGCATTAGCCCCTGTCACGCTTGCCATAATAGCCGCAATTGGTATTGCCACTGCACTTTTTGCAGCCACCATAGGGCTTTTCCAAAATGATATTAAAAAAGTATTGGCTTATTCTACTGTTTCTCAGCTAGGATATATGTTTTTAGGCTTGGGTGTGGGTTCATTTACTGGAGCATTATTTCATGTGATGACACATGCCTTCTTTAAGGCTTTATTGTTCTTGGGTGCCGGTTCGGTAATTCATGCCATGTCGGGCGAGCAAGACATTCGCAAAATGGGCCATCTAAAAGGCAAATTACCCATCACATTTTTTACTTTCTTAATAGGAACAATAGCTATTTCCGGAATTCCACCTTTTGCAGGCTTCTTTTCTAAAGATGAAATATTGGCTAAAGCCTTTGAAATCAGTCCAATATTGTGGGGAGCTGGTGTTTTGGGAGCTTCGTTTACGGCATTTTATATGTTCCGTTTGCTTTTTCTCACTTTCTTTGGCCAGTTCAGAGGCACGCACGATCAAGAACATCATTTACACGAATCGCCAATGTCAATGTCCATTCCTTTAATGGTATTGGCTCTCCTTTCTGTATTTGGAGGTTTTTTGAATGTTCCAGAAGTGCTGGGAGGAAGTTCACTATTAGCAGAATATTTTGCACCCATTTTTGCTGATTCAAAGTTGATTCTAGGCGAAGGTCATCACTTGAGTGATAGCCTAGAATATATATTAATGGGGGTATCAGTTGGCGTTGCTGTATTGGCTATTATCATTGCCTATACAATATATGTAGCCCAAAAATCGGTTCCAGTGGCTGAGGGACAAGAAAAGGGATTGGTGAAATTGATTTACAATAAATATTATGTAGATGAAATATATGATTTCATCATTCGGAAACCATTAGATGCACTTTCAGGATTTTTCTATTCCGTGATTGAATTATTAGGCATTGATAAAATTGTAAATAGTTTTGGTGGGGCTACCATTGGCACCTCTAAAATCCTTCGTTTGCTTCAAACTGGCGATATTGGATTTTATATTTTCGCCATGGTTATTGGTATTGTTGTTATTTTAGGAATTGGTTTTTTCATTTGATTTTATAATTCATGTTTGCGTTACTGTTAGTAGTACTTCCACTCATTCTGGCTTTTATCACTTTAATTTTCAAAGGAAATATAGCCAAATGGATAGCTTTTATTGGCTCATTACTTCCATTAGCATTGGTTTTGTATGTTTTATTTGTCAATAAAGATGCGAGTGCCAATCTTTTTGATTTCCAAACACCTTGGATACCCTCAATTGGCATCACCTTTCACTTGGGTTTAGATGGAGTGGCTTTACTTTTAGTTTTATTGACTAATGTGCTAGTGCCGCTTATTATACTTTCTTCTACTAATAATCGCCCTTACAGCAGCAATACTGCCTTTTACAGCCTTATTCTATTCATGCAATCAGCATTGGTGGGCGTTTTTTCATCGTTAGATGCTTTCTTATTTTATATCTTTTGGGAGGCCGCTTTGATACCTGTCTACTTTATTGCTGGAATTTGGGGTGGAGAAGACAAAGTTCGTGTCACATTCAAGTTTTTTTTATATACCATATTTGGTAGTTTATTCATGCTAGTTGGCATTATCTACATTTACATTCAAACCTCTGCACCACGTAGTTTCGACTGGACAATACTCACAACTTTGCAACTTGATTCTACGCAAGAATTATGGGTATTTCTGGCTTTCTTTTCGGCTTTCGCTATCAAAATGCCCATTTTTCCTTTCCATACTTGGCAACCTGATACCTATACTGTTTCGCCTACGCCTGCTACCATGCTGCTATCAGGCATTATGTTGAAGATGGGAATTTATGGCATTATTCGTTGGATAATACCTATTACACCTTTTGCCTTTACAGATTGGGGTTTAATTTTGTCAATATTGGCAGTAATAGGAATTGTGTATGCCTCAATTATAGCCATTTTACAAAAAGATTTCAAACGATTGATAGCCTATTCATCAATTGCCCATGTGGGTTTGATAGCTGCAGGTCTCTTTGCAGGAAATATTGAAGGAATTCAGGGGGCAATTATTCAAATGGTAAATCACGGGATAAATGTGGTGGGTATTTTCTTTGTGTTAGAAATCATAGCCCAACGAACAGGTACACGTCAAATTGCGGAATTGGGGGGCATAGTACATTCAGCACCTAAACTTGCCATCTGTTTTGTAATCATTTTATTAGGTTCGGTTGCATTGCCGTTAACTAATGGATTTCCAGGTGAATTTTTACTTTTACTTGGGGTATATAAATTCAATATGTACCTAGGTGCTGTTGCCGGATTAACGATTATTTTGGGTGCCATCTATATGCTCAGAATGTATAAAAATATAATGTTGGGTGAAGCAAACGCAATCACTACAAATTTTCAAGATTTGACTAATACTGAAATGGCTGTATTAATTCCGATATGCTTGCTAGTAATTGGCTTGGGCGTTTATCCTAATTTGTTATTGCAATTTAGCGAATCAGCTGCTGTGCAATTGGCGAATATTTTGGCCAAATAAGTACCAAAATGATATTGTCAGGAAATTTACTATCAAGAACAGCATAATAGATTAAAAATATTTGAAGATTTCATATTGATATGACTACAATAATTATCCTTTCGCTTGCCGGACTTTTTTCAATGATTGTCGGGCTTTTCAAAGTGAATGAAAAACTGGTTTTGGGCCTACTGATAGTGGCTTTATTGGCTGGAGCGGGTGTTCTTTTCAGTGATTGGGATTCGAAATATACGTATTTCAATGATATGGTGTATTTCGATAATTATGCCATTGCTTTTAGCATCGCATTGATTTTGGTTACCTTAATCATTTTTTTATTGTCAGAAATTCATTTTCAACAAGTGAAGGAGTATGTGACCGAGCAATATGCTTTGGTGATATTTTCGCTCATAGGCATGATTATTATTGTTTCATTCGACCATTTGGCCATGCTTTTTGTAGGAATCGAAATCATGTCAATACCACTTTATATTCTTGCAGGAAGCAATAAAAAGGAACTTGCTTCTAATGAAGCTTCATTAAAATATTTTTTGATGGGTTCTTTTGCTACTGGTTTGCTGTTAATGGGCATCACTTTGATATATGGAGCTACGGATAGTTTTCATTTAGAGAAAATAGCATCCTCTATTGTAAGTAATAAGGATTTGGTAAAAGACCCAGTGATGATTGGCGGATTGCTACTGGTATTGATTGGTTTGGGATTTAAAGTATCTGCTGCTCCTTTTCATTTTTGGGCTCCTGATGTATACCAAGGTTCGCCTACTTGGGTTACCAGTTTTATGAGTACAGCAGTGAAAGTGGCAGGGTTTGCAGCTTTTTTTCGTCTATTTCATGTCTGTTTTATGCCTTTGAGCGAAGTTTGGATAGGTATTGTAAGTGTGCTAGCGGCAATTACTATTACCATTGGCGGGGTTTCTGCAGTATTTCAGACAAGCTTAAAAAGAATTTTGGCTTATTCGAGCATATCTCATGCGGGTTATATGCTCATTGTTTTCATCATAAACCCTGAAAACGCGGGCAATGTGTTGTTGTTTTATGGCATAGCATATTCAATAGCTTCGATAGTGGCATTTGCGGTAATTGGGGCAGTAGAAAAAATAACAGGTAGCGATAGCATAGATTCTTTCAACGGATTGGCAAAATCAAATTTATCATTGGCGTTTTTTATTACTTTGTCTATGATTTCACTGGCTGGTATTCCGCTTACGGGAGGCTTTTTCGCTAAGTTTTATATACTTTCTTCAGGAATAGAGGCAGGTTATTTATGGTTGATATTGATAGCCATTGTAAATGCAATCATTGGTATTTACTATTATTTCAAAGTGGTAATAGCTGTATTTTTCAAAGAAGATGCCAAAGATTTGCTTTCCACAGTAACAGTAAGCAGACTATTTTATTCTATTTTAATTATCTGCTCCATTATCACCCTTCAGTTGGGCTTGTTTCCCGATTTGATTTATTATTTGTTTTAAAGGTGGCCAAGTTCCGTTGGTAATATTTTTTGTTAAAGGCTAAAGCCTAAACGAACGTGATGTGGTATTGGATTTAGACAACTCAATACTCTTTAAATATTCCTTAATTAGTTAGTAGGATTATTGGGAAACGCTTGATTTACAAACAAATAGACCGCTAATGCTTCAATGTATGCTTAATGATATTGACACCTGATTAAAATTAAATTTTGATTATTGAATAATATTTGTAATATTTGAAGAGTATTTGCAAAATAGCCTTAAACATTATGTACTCATCAATATTTAACAATCTACTTATAAATAAAATGGGGGGGGGTAATTCTTGCTGCTTTACTCCTTAGCCAATCGCTTTCAGCCCAATGGACTACTAATACCAGTGGGGGCGAATGTATTTCTTTTAATTGTGCGGGTGGTGGCCGTATTGGTACTAATTCATATGTAATAGGCCCTTTTACTTCTACTAATAATAGCCAAGCTGGTGGCACTTTCCCACCACCTGCCACTGGCGACTATTGGTATATCAATTGCGCTTGCATACAATCAAACCCTTTAATAAAAA
>CAZMFZ010000011.1:0-43910 GCA_964565665.1 uncultured Bifidobacteriaceae bacterium
ATCTAGTTGAATGGGCGAAGCCAATTCTTTCAACTGCGGATATTCAACTAATTCTTTACCACTAATAAAGCTAAGGCAACCTGTAATAGCCGCCAATGAAGATTTGATGTCAAAAAACGATTTTTCGTCTAGCACCGAACCTTCAATTCTAGCAGTTTCCAGCGAATCGGTTACATCAATAAAATTTTGGGTTGGAATGCTATCCGGCCCTTGCAGAATGCGTTGCAATTCATCCGTTTGGGCTATTAATTTCTGAATAGCGATAAAATCGGATGAAAAGGATATTCGTTCTACATAATACCTACCTAGATTGGACAGGCAATATTGAAACAATAAATCACGGACTTTATCAAATCCTATTTTTTGTTCTATGTTTTTGGGATATAGCAAATCGGTATTGGCAAATTGTATTGGGCAAAGCTGCTAAATTAGTGCTTTCTAACCTGTGAGACAAAAATACAATGATGTAGTGAAAAAGAAGGTATATAATTACACATCATGCCATACGATGTTTTTATTGTATTTTAAATAGCCATTATTTACTTCCAAAGGCGAATGAATGTTATTGTGATAAAGGCTACCCGTACCCAAGCCTTGAGGAAGTGGGTTGCGAAATGTACTTGTAAACTGAGCAATGGCATTGAGGCCAATATTGGATTCCAAAGCCGAGGTAATCCACCAGTTAATATTCCATTTTTCGGCTTCATTTATCCATTCTGCGGCAGCTTTTAATCCGCCAATAAGTGTTGGTTTTAAAATTATGTACTGAGGCTTTATAGTTTTTAAAAGCTGGGCTTTATCTTCTTTGAAATATATGCCAATCAATTCTTCGTCTAACGCAATAGGAATGGGCGTTTTGCTGCACAAATCCGCCATTTCTTCAATTTGCCCATGTTTTATAGGTTGCTCAATGGAGTGCAAATTGTGGTCTGCTAATTGCCGGAGTTTTTGTAAGGCATTTTTTGAATCAAAAGCCCCATTGGCATCTACTCTAATAGTGATTTCATTTGCTGCGAATTGCTTTCTAATGGTTTTAAGCATATCTAGTTCATCGTCAAAATCAATAGCCCCAATTTTTAGTTTTATGGTAGTAAATCCTGCTGCAATTTTATCTTTGATTTGTTGCTGCATAGTTGCTTTGTCTGCCATCCATACCAAGCCATTGATGGGAATTGCTTTTATGCCATTAAAAAAATCATTGTTGTAAATTATTTTTTTACCTCCATTTTTTAAATCTATGATTGCGGTTTCGAGTGCAAAACGTATAGATGGAAAAGCAGAAAGCTGGTTATCATCCCAAACATTAAGATTTGAAGTAAATTGATTTAGGAATTGTTCAAAATCAGGGCGACAATCTATGCTCAAATCTTTAAGAGGAGCCGCTTCGCCAATACCTACTATTTTGGAATTTTCAGAATCCCACAATTTGATAAAATAGGCATTGTGCGTGGCCAAATGGCCTCTTGAAGTGCGGGCATCGAACTTGAAATGCAGCATGTGTTTATACCAAGAAGCCTTTAACATGGATTTAAATGGTATTATTTAGAATTACTTTTTAGTAGGTCGATAGTCTATACCAATTGTATAAATTTTATTCTTCTCTTTACCATTTATTTTACGAACAAAACTAATAACTTATGTTACGTAAACCGTGTAGCTTTTGTCTGTTTTAGCCTGTCGAAAACTTTTTATTCAACCCTTAAATGGGCTTCGATGAACAACCATTGACGTATTTGGTAAAGCCTAAATTTTGAACTAGTTGCAAATTAAGGCTTGAAGCCATTTTTATTGAGTATTTTAGTTGCTTTAGCTTCATTTGGTCTTCGTATCTTGAAAAAGAGCTTGTGCTCCATTATTTGAACAAGTGCCGACAAACTCAAGCATGTCTATACCATTGAGCCTGTTTCCTAAATTAATTTTGTATTTTTGTAAAATTATAGTGTGTGGAAATACTTCATTCTAAAAATTATGGACAATAATGAATATTTAAATCGATTGGTTGAAATCATGTCAGAAATGCTACATCAGCAGAAAATTACCAACGAAAGGCTTCAAAATGTAGAAAATCAACAAAAAATCACAAATGAAAGGCTTGAAAAAGTGGAAGTTCAACAAATAAAAACCAATGCAGGCATAGGTGAACTACGGCTTTCCGTAATGCGTCTGGCAGACGAAATCAAGATTGTTCACGACCACGACAACCGAATTAATTTATTAGAACGCAAAGTATTTGCCTAAGTATAATCGAATATGGAAGAAAAAGAATACCTGAACCGATTAGTAGAAATAATGTCAGAAATGCTCCATGAGCAGAAAATCACAAATATTAGACTTGATAATGTAACTGAAAGACTTGAAAAAGTGGAAACCCAACTTACTAAAACCAATGCAGGCATAGGTGAACTACGGCTTTCCGTAATGCGTTTTGCAGACGAAATCAAGATTGTTCACGACCACGACAACAGAATTAATTTATTAAAACGAAAAGTATTTGCCTAAGTATTGAAACACCAGTCACACAACACCGCCCCCGAGGAAAGAACAGCCGTTTTAGTGGCCGTATCAAGCAAAAGCCAAAGCGAATCGAAAACCAAAGAGTATCTTGAAGAGCTTGATTTTCTCACTTCTACGCTGGGCATAAAAGTACTCAAACACTTTACCCAAAGGCTGGAAAGACCAGAATCATCTTCCTACATTGGGAAAGGTAAACTCGAAGAAATAAGACTTTATTGCGCCCAACACGAACCCGATTTTGCGATATTTGACGATGAACTTTCGGCATCGCAAGTAAAAAACATTAACAATGAACTTAAGCTCAATATACTCGATAGAAGCTTATTGATTTTGGAGATATTTGAACATCGTGCCCAATCTGCCCAATCGAAAACGCAAGTGGAATTGGCTAAAAACCAATATATGCTGCCCCGATTGACTAATATGTGGACCCACTTAGAGCGGCAACGAGGCGGCACAGGCACACGTGGTGGGGCGGGTGAAAAAGAAATTGAAACCGATAGAAGGGTAATCAAAGCCCGTATCTCGTTTCTTAAAGATGAGCTTGAAAGGATAGATAAAATCAACCTAAATCAAAGGAAAAGCAGAACAGGAATAGTGAGAGTCGCAATTGTGGGCTATACGAATGTGGGAAAATCTACACTGATGAATCTGCTCACCAAAGCCGATATTTTGGCTGAAAACAAGCTTTTTGCCACTGTTGATGCCACTGTTAGAAAACTGGTGTGGGAAACCATTCCTTTTTTGATTTCCGATACTGTTGGTTTCATTCGCAAGTTGCCTCATCAGCTCATTGAAAGTTTTAAATCTACTTTAGATGAAGTTTCCGAAGCTGACATTCTCATTCATGTGGTAGATGTGTCGCACTCCACTTTCGAAGAACATATTGAAGTAGTGAATAAAACCCTTACCGAGTTGAAAGCAAACGACAAACCTATGGTATTGGTATTCAACAAAATAGACACCTTACGAAATCAAATCAATGAGGAAAATGCCAAACTTGACGAAATGCAGTTGGAAGCAGCAGGCACATTGGAAGATAGATTGAAAGGGCTTGAGAAAATCTATACCAATCCAAATACTTCTGTCGCTTTTATATCAGCAGTAGAAAAAGAAAATATTCAGGAATTGAGAGCGAAAATATTAGACAAAGTGAAAGCCAAGCACATGCAGATTTACCCTAATTTTGTCTTGTATGAGGTGTGATAAGCCTTGTTGATTGTATCTCAAAATTGACTTACAGCTTTATCAAAAAATAATTCATAAACTATACCAGCCAAGCTCACTATTCCAACAAATGCAAATAATAAAATCAATTCCATATTATTTATTTAAGTTTATTTAGCAATAAAATTCCTACAATAACTGAAAATACCATGCTACTTATACCTACAATTATTAAACTTATTTTAGAGAACCCTTCCAGTTTTAATGAGGTTGCCAATATCACTCCTGCGAAAACTAGCTTACCTACATCAAGAAAAAACTTCCCTAATTCTTTGCGTGCTTCTAAAGATAACATTTGACAAAAATACATTTTTACAATTTGAATTTCTAATTAATGAATCTGAATATTGCACTTCAAAAAAATTAATCATCAATGAACACCGACCATATCAAAGTCCTGAAAGAGCGAATCGAAGCCCTCAGGCACTATCTTTGACTACGATAGAAAAAAAGAAACCATTCAAGAGCAAGAACGGATTACCGCAGCTCCTGATTTTTGGGACAACCGCGAAAAAGCTGAGGATGTACTCAAAGGCATTAGAAATATAAGAGTTTGGACAAGTGTGTTAGACCAAATTCTTGCCAAAGAAGCCGATTTTGATGTGCTTTACGAATTTTATGAAGCTGGCGATAGCACAGAAGCTGAAATTGAACTTGAGTTTAATAGCTTAACCAATTTGGTTGAGGCATTGGAATTCAAAAGAATGCTTAATGCAGAGGAAGATGCTTTTGCCGCTACACTTGAAATAAACTCTGGTGCAGGGGGCACAGAAAGCCAAGACTGGGCTGAAATGCTAATGAGAATGTACATCATGTGGGGCGAAAAACATGGTTACAAAGTGCGTGAAGTAGATTCGCAAGCAGGCGATGGAGCTGGAATAAAATCATGTATTTTGGAATTTACTGGCCAATTTGCCTATGGCTATCTGAAAGCTGAAATTGGCGTACACCGCCTAGTACGCATTTCACCCTTCGATTCCAACGCCCGCAGGCATACATCGTTTGCATCGGTGTATGTGTATCCTGTAATTGACGATACGATTGTAATAGACATCAACCCTGCCGATGTAGAATTGCATACATCACGCTCGGGTGGGGCTGGTGGTCAAAATGTAAACAAAGTAGAAACTAAGGTGCAGCTTACGCATAAACCTACAGGAATTGTGGTAGTGTGCCAAGTTGAGCGTTCGCAACATTTGAACCGTGAAATGGCCATGACAATGCTTAAATCAAGGCTGTATCAACTGGAATTGGATAAGCAAAATGCGGAACGAGACAAAGTAGAAGGCACAAAAAAGAAGATAGAATGGGGTTCGCAAATTCGAAATTATGTGATGCACCCTTACAAATTAGTGAAAGACAACCGCACAGATGTAGAAACTTCTGATGTGCAAAGTGTAATGGATGGCGGTATTGATATTTTCATTAAAGCCTATCTAATGGAAGGGATTGAGTTGAATACAGCAAATTAAAATTTATTCCTCAGTCTTGTATTGCCTTAATTCTAAATTACTTGATCCCCTCAATGTTACTTTTCATAGCATTGAGGTGCTTTGAGGGGGTGTAATTATCCTTTATCTCTGTACGCAGTTGTGCATCACATTATGTTAACTTCTGTACATTACCCATAAAAACTCTATTAAATCTCAATAGTATTCAGGAAATCTGGCAGGGCTTACCTCGTTCATTATTTTATATACCTGATCGAAAACAGTTTCTACATTTGGTTTTGAAAAATAATCACCATCTGAAGAATAGGCAGGTCGGTGTTCTTTGGCCGAAATCGTTACTGGTGGACAGTCTAAATATTGAAATGCCCCTTGCACTTCTATTACTTGTTGCATCATGTAGGCTGAAGCTGCGCCTGGCACATCTTCATCAGCAAAAATCACACGGTTGGTTTTCTTAATAGATTTCAAAACGATTTTGTGAATATCAAAAGGCAAAAGCGTTTGTACATCTATCACTTCTACTGAAATACCCACATTTGCCAATTGTTCGGCAGCATCCATTACTATTTTACACATGGCACCATAGGTCACGATTGTGATATCTTCGCCTTGTTTTATTATTTCTGGCACGCCTAACGGAACAGTAAATTCGCCCACATTGGCAGGCATTTTCTCTTTTTGGCGATAGGCATTGAGGCATTCTATCATTATGGCCGGATTGTCTGATTGAAACAGCACATTGTATAGCCCAGCTGCTTGAATCATATTACGAGGAACGAGCAGATAAATGCCTCTTACACAATTCAATATCATGCCTATGGGCGAGCCAGAATGCCATACACCTTCCAATCTGTGGCCTCGTGTACGAATAATTACGGGCGATTTATGCCCACCTTTAGAGCGGTAATGAATAGAGGCCAAATCATCGCAAATGGGCTCTAAGCCATAAATAATATAATCTAAATATTGAATTTCACAGATGGGTCTCAAGCCACGTTGGGCGGCCCCTATCCCCTGCCCTATTATTGTAGTTTCTCTAATGCCTGTATCAGTAACTCGCAAATCGCCATATTTATCTTGCAAACCTGCAAACCCTTGGTTTACATCGCCAATTTTGCCCACATCTTCTCCAATAGCAAATATTCGTGGGTCACGCTTTAAAGCGGCATCAAAACAAGCATTAATCACTTCACGGCCATCTACCAACGCAGATTTATCATTAAAAATAGGCTTTATTTCTTTTACTTTTAATGGGGAATATTGCGATTGGCTGTAAGTGTGCGAACTGTAACGATCGCTGTTTTCTACATTTACTCTAATAAGCCACGAACGCAAACCTTCCTGAGAAATCAATACTTCATTTCTAGTAACAAGCAATGCTTTTTTTACCGCAGCTATCAAATCCATCCGAATGGGATTGATGGTTTTCTGCAAATTGTCTTTTACTTTTTGAATTTCTGCTTTCTGCACGCTTTCTTCTAAAAGGCTATCGATAGCTGTAAGCGCTTCATCAAAATCCGTTTTCATAAAGACTTGAAATTCTTTCCAAGCTGCATCTCTAGCTGACCTCACATCTTCTTTAGCCTTTCTGTCTACCGCTTGTATTTCCTCAATAGTGGCAATCCCATTTTTAATTATCCATTCTTTAAATTTTTTTACGCAATCATATTCTATCTCCCAAGCCAATCGCTCTTTCGATTTGTATCGCTCTTGCGAACCAGAAGTACTATGGCCCTGAGGTTGCGTGAGTTCATCTACATGAATTACCACAGGCACATGCTCTGTTCTACTCAATGAAGCTGCATATTGATAGGTATTGCAAAGGGCTTCGTAATCCCAGCCATTAACTTTTAGTATTTCAACTCCTTTTTCTGTATCATTTCTCTGAAACCCAGCCAATGCTTTTGAAATTTCAGCTTTGGTGGTCTGCATTTCTCGGGGCACGGAAATGGCATAGCCATCATCCCAAACTGAAGCCACCATTGGCACTTGCAACACGCCTGCCGCATTTATGGTTTCGTAAAATATGCCCTCTGCACAAGCACCATCGCCTATAGAGCCAAAAGCTACCTCATTTCCGTGATTGGAAAAGAGCTTACTATATTTCTTCAAATCGGGTAATTGTCTGTATAATTTTGAAGCATAAGCAAAGCCTAATAATCTTGCCATTTGAATAGAAGTTGGCGACATATCAGTGGCAGAATTATATCGTTCCAATTGATTGAGCCAGTTTCCCTTTTCATCTAAGCTTCGTGAACCATAATGCACATTCATCAACCTGCCACCAGTAGATGGCTCGGCTTCCAAATCGGCATGGGCATAGAGCTGGGCAAAAAATTGTTTAAGATTTCCCACATCTACAGCCAACATCCACGTTTGGTCGCGATAATAGCCCGATCGCCAATCGCCCTTTTTAAATACTTTGGCTAAAGCTATTTGAGCCAATTCTTTGCCATCACCAAATATACCAAACTTGGCTTTGCCCATAAATACCTCTCTTCTACCTAACAAACTCGCCTGCCTACTCTCGCAAACCAAACGCAAATCGTTTATTATTTCTAGTTTTGAAAGCCTTATTTCGGTAGATACAGATTTTATAGTCATGGTATAAAGTTTAATCTGTGGGCAAATGGCTTTGCCTTAATGTTGACAAAATTAGCCATGAATTTGAAACCAAACAACAGCAGAGAAATTGAAAGATTTGTTTATTTTTGCCTTCTAAGCGTATCATTTTCAAACTATCAAAATGAAAAAGTCTATCCTATTCTTTGCCACAACCTTTATTTTTGTGCAACTAGCTTTTACTCAAGCCATTATCAATTTTGAAAAATCATATCACGATTTTGGCGAGATGAAAGAGGGCGATGCAGCTAGCTATAGTTTTGAAGTTATTAATACAGGAACCACTCCATTATTTATATCAAAAGTACAACCCTCTTGCGGCTGTACTACGCCCGACTGGACGAAAGAACCAATAGCCCCTGGAGCCAAAGGCAAGGTATCAGCTTCGTACGGCACACAAGGCAGACCTGGTTCATTCAACAAAAGCATAGCTGTGTATTCCAACGACCCAGACAAACCAAGTGTTACGATATTTATCAAAGGGTTTGTAAGCAATATGCCACAGCCTACTTACACCAACGAACAATTAAAGACTTCACCAAAAATAGTATTGGAAAAATCGGAACATAATTTTGGGAAAGTAGAGAAAAACACTAAGATTTCATATAAACTATCAGTTTCGAACCTTGGCCGTAGCGACTTGAAAATCAGTGAGATAAACTCGGCTTGCAATTGTGTGCAGGTTACTTCTAAACCTGAATTTATTAAGAGTGGCGAAACGGCAGCTATACAGTTATTATATGCACCAAACATGGTAGGTACGGTGGCAGATGTGATTAATATTAAATCAAATGATGTAACCAATAGTGTATTTAAATTTTCATTTACCGGAAAAGTGGTAGAAAATATGAACTCAAATAGCATTGTGAAGGAGTCGAATAATTTTGTACCGTTTAAATAATTTTCCATCATTTAATATTCCCTTAATAATAAATTCATACTGTAGGCTTATATTGGAGTTGTTGATCAACCACAAAAAGTTTTTTTATGTATTTTAATTTGAAGCAAGTAGTTTTCCCCATTTTATTTTATATTTTATTTGGTTGCGAACCATTTACCCGAAACCGAATCATTAAGATAAAAGGAAGTGAAACTTTGCAACCGCTTATTGCCCAGCTTGCGGAAAAATACAATCAAACCCAGCCTACAAAAATAGTTTTTAAAATAGAGGGTGGTGGCTCACAGAGTGGAATCGATGCCCTTTTGGCCAAGGATGTGGATATTGCCATGTCGTCAAAAACGATGGCAGATGTAGACAAAGACTCCAGTATTTTGCAAGGAGAAGATATAAAAAGATTGGAAATTGCAATAGATGAGATATTGATAGTAGTAAACAGCGGCAACAAATTGAGCAAAATCACCAACAAACAATTGAAACAAATATATGCTGGTGAAATAACTACTTGGGACAAAATAGGCGGAACTGTAGATTCCATAGTACCTATGTCACGGAAAAAAGGATCAGGTTCGCTTTCTTATTTTCAAGAAAATATCATGTTGAATCAGCCTTTTTCGGCTTCCGTTAGATATTTCAATCACGTAAACGAGATATTGGCGAAATTAGAAACAGATGAAAACGGCATTGCATTTGTAGGTGGAAGCCACTTTAGTAAAAAAATAAAAGTGATGGATATATCTAAAGATGGTGAGGAGTATTTTTATCCCTCCGAAAGAAATGTGAGAGCAAAATATTATCCTTACGTAATTCCACTTTCTTTATATTATGTAGAAGACCCTGAAAAGGAGGTTTTGAATAGATTTTTAGAATTCATAGTAAGCAAATCTGCTAGAAATTCCATTATTGATATGGGCTTTATTCCCGAAACGTTAAATTAAATATGTAAGCCTTAGCAATTTATATATTTCAACTTCACTCAGTTCTACAACCTTTGCAGGTATAAACTTAGTTAAAATCAAATTTTCAATAGAATAGCGAATGAGCCTTAATGTAGGGAAACCTACTTTGGCTGTCATTTTGCGAACTTGCCTGTTTTTTCCCTCGTGTAAAGTAAGAGAAATCCATGAAGTAGGTATATTAGCTCGGAATCTCACAGGCGGGATTCGATCGGGAATGCCTTGTGGTTCGAGTATAGGTATAACTTTACCAGGCAAACTGAGGTATTCTTTATCTTTTACTTTTATGAACACCCCATTTTCTATTTCCTTTGCTGCTTCTGCCGAAAATAGGCCTTCCACTTGCACCCAATACGTTCTATTGTGCTTACGAACGGGGTTCAACAATTGACTATTGAGGCTTTTATCATTGGTAAGTATCAATAAGCCTTCGCTGTCTTCATCTAATCGGCCTACTGGGTATACATCTTTTGGAAAAGGGAAGCCCAAATCGGCTAAAGTTTTTTTGTTTTCCTCAGGAGAAAATTGACAAAGAACATCATAGGGCTTATAAATGATGAAATAGCGAGACATAATTTAATTTATAGGAGTAGTCAGCCACTAGTTGGTATCCCATGTTCTATACTCAAATGAATCATGGTTGGCTATTTTTACTGTTTCTCCCGATGGGATAAAAACAAAAAGTCCCTTCTTTTTGGCATATTCCAACACATTTTCTGGCACAATCATGCCTGCAACCCCACCAAGCAATTTGATGTTTCTTAGGCCTTTCGTAGGATGTAGTTTAATTTTATCCAAACGCTTCAATTGTGCATTTACATCATCCATACTAAGCTTGCTTTTACTTTCAATGGCAACGGCAAATTCTGTATTTACTAGCAATAAGTCTATTTCATACATTTTATTGCCTTTTTCATCGTCATTGGTAACTCTTTGATGCGATTCATTTAAGTATACTCCAAATCTTTTGAACTCACTAATCGCTTTAGGTCTTATTTGCTCTTCTACATATTTCCCTAATGTGTCGGTGATGTCAGCAACTTTCTTATCTGTTTTAGCCGTTTGTTTTTCTAATTTATCGAGAGCCAATGCAGTAGCTTCTTGCATTTTACGCAATTCGGCAAACCCTCTCTGGTTTTCTAATATCATAGCCCATATTTGCTCTACAATGTTTTTGTGTTGTGGTAATGCTGCTTCCATGCTGTAAATTTAAGCAAATGAATTTTAACTGGTCTATGTTTTGAACAATCACATTTAATTCTCAATTCAAAATTTACCCAATCAGCTTCATTAATTCTTTAGCCACTACTTCACCTGAAATAATGGAGGGCGGTACACCAGGTCCGGGAACTGTTAATTGACCTGTAAACAATAAATTTTTAACTTGCCTATGATGCATTGCAGGCTTTAGAGGTCCGGTTTGCAAAAGCGTATTGGCCAATCCGTAGGCATTGCCTTTGTGTGCGTGGTAATCGGCAATGAAATTGCGGGCTGCATAATCGCGTCTATACACTATGTTTTCTCTAAATGAAACTCCAGCAACCTGCTCTAGTCTTTCTAGCACAATGTTGAAGTATTTTTCTTGCACATCGCCTGTATCAATTAAACCGGGAGCTGTAGGAATGAGGATAAATACATTTTCTTGGCCAAGCGGTGCTATTGTAGGGTCTGTCTTCGAAGGTACGGATACATAAAACAGGGGTTTAGAAGGCCATTGCGGTTTGTCGTAAATTTCAAAAGCATGTTTGCCAAAGTCAGTATCAAAAAATAAATTGTGATGTAGCAAATTGGGCAAAGGCTTGTTTACGCCCAAATAATAAAGCAAACTACTAGGTGCCATTTTTCTTGATGCCCAGTATTGAGGGCTGTATTGCCTATATTTTTGTGGTAACACGTGGCTATCTAAGTGGTGGTAATCTGCCGAACCCACCACCGCATCGCAACTGAAATCACCTGCATTAGAATAGACCTTTTTTGCATTGTTTTCTTGAATATCAATATGGGTTACTTCCGCATTGGTGTGTATTTTCACTCCTAATGAGATGGCAATTTGCTCCATAGCCTCTATTATCTTGAACATACCGCCTTGCGGATACCAAGTACCCAATTTCATATCGGCATAGTTCATCAGGCTGTACAATGCGGGCGTTCTGCCCGGAGTTTCGCCCAA
Source organism: uncultured Bifidobacteriaceae bacterium (assembly GCA_964565665.1). GTDB lineage: Bacteria > Bacteroidota > Bacteroidia > Cytophagales > UBA9547 > CAZMFZ01. The sequence continues at coordinate 11,839 of CAZMFZ010000011.1, forward strand.
GAACAATACTGGAAACTCTAGTAAACTGATAATTTTAGGGCTTTTGAAATATTTGCGTACATAGCTCGCCATATCGGTAAGCAGGTGCATTTTAAATACCGCATTTAATACTTCTCCATCAAAATACTCAAAAATAGACTTGCCCGGAAGGTGTACAAATTTGCCAATGCCTGCTTTGTATTTAAACTCGGCTTCCTCAAGAAATTGCCTCAATCGAGCTGCACTTCCTTTTTCTTCCTTTTCAAATAGGGCATACATATCATTGATATTTGAGGGAATATCCCAATAGTCTGCTTTGCCATAATATACCCTATATGAAGGCGTGAGCCTATCGAGCTGATAAAAATCGGCAGTAGTTTTGCCAAATTGATTGAAAAACCGCTCAAATACATCGGGCATCCAATACCAGCTTGGTCCCATATCAAACGTAAAACCTGCTGCCTCAAACTTTCTGGCTCTGCCACCAATGGTGCTGTTTTTCTCTAGCATTACCACTTCGCACCCAGCCTTAGCCAAGAAACAAGCGGCCGAAAGCCCTGAAAACCCTGCCCCAATCACCACCACTTTTCTACCTGTCATTGTATTTTATGAATTTAGGATTGTAAACCAATATCATTAACATAAGATATTCCCTCTCCATTCATTGCCGTTGGTTTAAATCAACGGCAATGAGTGGAGGCGTACCCAATGAATTAATCCTAAAGTTAATGAGATTAGATTGTAACTATGAATTTGGGCTTTGGTTTGGAAATACTTTGAGTATAGATTTTTACAAACTTTTCTTTACTTTGCTAAATATAAAGGCTACTTCAATATCCTATCATATAATTCCAATTCAACTTATAATTTTATCTTTCTATTTTATATTTACTTTTACACCACTAAACAATATTCCAAAATGAAAAAAAATATAGCTCCACTTGTTACCATAGGTTTACTGGTTTTACACTTCTCTGTTTTAGCCCAAAATACCCTGACACAAAGCGAAAAAAAAGAAGGTTGGAAACTACTTTTTGATGGGCAATCTACCAACGGATGGCGTAACTATAAGAGCAGAACAATTAATTCGCAATGGAAAGTAATAGATGGCACACTTACGCTAGCCGAAAAAGGTGCTGGAGATATTGTAACCATTGATGCATACCAAAACTTTGAATTGTCGCTTGAGTGGCGAATTTCAAAATGCGGCAATAGTGGCATATTTTACAACGTGGTAGAAGATACCGCTTCATGGGCCGGATCAGTGTACTCTTCTGGACCTGAAATTCAAATATTAGACGATGTGTGCCACCCCGATAATAAACTCGAAAATCACCGAGCTGGAGCATTATACGACATGATTGCTCCTTATAAAAATGTGGTAAAACCAGCTGAAGAATGGAATAAAGTAAATTTGAAAGTAAATAAAGGAAAAGTAGAACAGTGGCTAAATGGCACTAAAGTAGCAGAATATTCACTTTGGACACCTGAATGGGATGCTATGGTAGCCAAAAGTAAATTCAATGGTTGGAAAGGGTTTGGCAAATTCAAAAAAGGACATATTGCCTTGCAAGACCATGGCGATGTGGTATCGTTTAAGAATATTAAGCTTAAGCAATTATAAGATATTGTGTAAGGATTTTACTCGTTGCAAAGGGTGCCAAATTCAATAGCATAAAAATCACCAATTTTGCATACTTTAATAAATATAGCGATTCAAAAGTTTGATGCAAATAGACTCTGCCATTTTCATAACCAGCAATACCGATTACCAAAAATGCCCACCTCCCTTCAAACCTGAATATGCGTTTATTGGGCGTTCGAACGTGGGCAAATCTTCCTTAATCAATAGTTTGGTACAGAAAAAAGACCTAGCTAAAACTTCTGCCAAGCCTGGTAAAACCCAAACCATAAATCATTTTTTAGTGAACGATAAATGGTACATAGCCGATTTGCCAGGTTTTGGCTATGCAGCAGTAAGCAAAACGAAAAAAGCTTCCTTTAGCCTAATGATTGAAGAATTTATGCTCAATAGAGAAAACCTAATGTGCGTTTTCGTGTTGGTTGATTCTCGGCTCGAACCACAGGCAATTGATGTGGATTTTATAGATTGGCTAGGCAGAAAAGGCATTCCATTTGTGATTGTATTTACTAAAGCAGATAAAAAAGGAGTGGTGGCGGTGCAAAAAAACATTGATGTTTTTACCCAGACCCTATTGCAAACTTGGGAAGAATTGCCCCAAATATTTGTAACTAGTGCCGAAAAAGGACTGGGAAGAAACGAAATGCTAAATTTTATAGCCGAAACCAATAAAACTTTTGAAAAGCCTATCGGCAAAACTTTGTCAAAACCCAAATAAACCCTTAGTTTTGGGCAAAATTCAATACCCTTCTATCAAATACAGCACTAACCCTAATGGAGTTTAAAGAAATAGCTGCCGTTTCTGGCAAATCAGGACTTTTTCGGATACTAAAACCAACCCGAAATGGCGTAGTTTTAGAAAGCTTAGATGAAAAAAAAGAAAAACTAGTCATCAGTTCCAGCACCAAAGTATCTATTCTTAAAGATATTTCAATGTATACGCTTTCAGCGGAAGGAAACAAACCTTTGGCCGGTATAATGGTGGAAACAAAAAAAGTGTTTGGCAATGCCTTACCCGTAGATGCAAAAAGTAACGAAAAAGAGCTTCGCAGTTTTTTCAAACAAGTTGTTCCTGATTTCGATTCTGATAGGGTTTACACCTCCGACATCAAGAAACTAGTAATTTGGTATGGCATTATTGCTACCAATTGCCCCGAAGTGCTTGAGCCTCAGGCTGAAACAGAGGCAAATGACGATACTTTAGCTACAGTAGAAACAATTGAAGTTAAGCCTGCGAAAGCAAGTTCGAAAAAAATATCCGAAACAGAGCCCAATGCTAATGTAGCCGAAGATGAAAAGCCAAAAGCGAAAGAAACAAAACCTAAAAAAGTAAAAGCATAGATTTTACAATAGATTTTTCAGGGGCAATTAGCCCCTTTTTTTATGAGTAATGAAGCAATATTTGGGCTTTTACCTGCTGAGTTTTCAGGCAATTCACCTATTTTGTCGAAAGAAATGCTGAAAGAAAAACTGCTTGAAATGTTAAGAGAAGATTCAGGTAAGTTGATAAATATACTTTATAGAATTGATATTTCAGAATCGAAACTTAGCAGAGCCTTTGAAGCTAAAATAGACACCAAAATAGCGGCAGAAATTGCTACACTTGTTGTAGAGAGGCTGATGCAAAAACAGGAAACCCGAAAAAAGTATGGGGAAATTTAGATTTTGGCTGCGTTCCTAATTTGATTTTTTATCAAGTTGATATTGATAATCCTTTTCTTTACCCAATATTTGTTCTATATGATATACCTCAGGACAAGAAAAAAAAGTAAACATATTTCCGTCAATAATTTGAGGCTTCATTCTGTCGCTAACACTCGTTTTTTTTAAGGAGGGAAAATACTTTACTGGTGTTTGAATGATTCTACCATCTGCAAGATATATTTCTACACAATTACTTTTTTCCCACTTGATTTTTTTAATTATAGGATGTAAGCCTTTTATACCTTCCATTATTTCAAACTGTTAATAATTTTAACGCTTAATTTTTTTTACCTTCTACAAATCTAATCCATGCTTTGTTTAAATATTTCCCACTTAATACTTCACTACAAACCCAAAAAAATCTTTGTTTTTGAGTTTGGACAAGAATCTTTGGGCTTCTTCCTCTGCGTTAAACTCCCCTACTATCACTTTATAATTTGCAGTATCTACTTTAGGGTTTGCTACTTTTACCACTATTTCCCTAAAACCTTCTCGAAACATTTCTTTGGCAAAGTATTTGGCATTTACCAATTCGGCAAATGCTGCCACCTGCACGCCATGTCCTTTCGGGTTGCGGGCTTCGCCCCTATAATTATAAAATTTTCCTACCTCAAAGCTCCCTGGAAATTTAGCATTTGTATTGGAATAATTAATTTTTCTATCTTCCCCAACCACTTCAATTTTCACCATTGAAAGGCCTTTTTTATCAATTCTCAATTCTTTGGCAGCAGTGAGTGTCAAATCTATTATTCTGCCTTTGTATTTGTATGGTCCACGATCGTTGATGCGAACTAGCACACTTCTATCGTTTTGCAGGTTAGTTACCCGCACCACCGTATTGAAAAGCAGTTTTCTATGGGCTGCAGTGAGTTTGTTTTGGTTGAAACGTTCACCGCTTGAGGTTCGCCTGCCATGAAATTTATCGTGGTAATACGAAGCAAGTCCTTTCTGCTGATAGCCAATTTGAGAATATGCGTGAAATGAGCCTAAAAAAGAAACTATTAAAAAAGTACAAAAATAAATATGTCTGATAAAAGGCATAATTGGCTTAAACGATGTACTTTAACTATTGTTAATATCTAATTTTTTTTTGAAAGTATCTCAATTATAATAATTTTGCCACAGTATCTAATAGAAATAAAAAAATACAGTGGAAGAGAACAAGGATAATATAAAGTCGGAGATTTATTCTCAACGTATTAAGGCAGGAAAAAGAACATATTTCTTCGATATTAAAGCTACTAAGGGCAATGATTACTACCTGACCATTACCGAAAGTAAAAAACGATTTAAAGACGATGGCTACTTCTACGAAAAGCACAAAATTTTTCTGTATAAAGAAGATTTCATAAAGTTTATTGATGCACTCAACAATGCAAAAGACTATATGAAAACCGAATTAGATACTGATTTCGATGCTATAAAAACTTTCGCTCCTCAAGAGGAAGAAGAATCAGGCTCTGAATTGAAGTGGGAATAGTAATTTTGAGCGTACTTTTTAAGCCTACTCTAATTTTTTTACACTTTTTCTATCACTTACTTTGCAGTAAATTAGTATCATGAGTTTACAATGTGGAATTGTAGGTTTGCCAAACGTGGGCAAATCTACACTTTTTAATGCCCTATCTAACGCCAAGGCCGAAGCTGCCAATTATCCGTTTTGCACTATCGATCCCAATGTGGGAGTGGTAAATGTACCAGACAAACGCCTTCAAATATTGGAAGATCTCATAAAGCCAGAGCGGGTGTTGCCTGCCATTATTGAGTTTGTAGATATTGCTGGCCTTGTGAAAGGAGCAAGCAAAGGCGAAGGGTTGGGAAATAAATTTTTGGGGAATATTCGTGAAGTAAATGCCATTATACATGTAATCAGATGCTTTGACGATGAAAATATAGTGCATGTAAATGGAGGTGTAAACCCTGTTGCCGATAAAGAAATAATAGATACCGAACTGCAATTGAAAGATTTAGAATCGGTAGATAAGAAAATGCAGAAAACCGAAAGAGCCGCAAAATCGGGCGATGCAAAAGCCAAAAAAGAGTTTGAAATACTGCAACGCTATAAATCTACACTCGAACAAGGGAAAAATGCACGTGAAGTAATTGCATCGGAAGAGGAACTTATTGCCATTGAAGATCTGTATTTGCTTACAGTAAAGCCTGTAATTTATGTTTGCAATGTAGACGAAGCATCGATACTTACGGGAAATAAATTTGTAGAGCAATTGCGTGAGAATGTAAAGCACGAGAATGCTCAAGTGATTATTATCAATGCTTCGATAGAATCGCAAATTGCCGAATTGGGCGATGAGGAAGAGAAAAAGGTGTTTTTAGGCGAATATGGATTAGAAGAAAGCGGTTTAAATAGGCTAATAAAAGCCTCTTACGATTTGCTGGGCTTGGCTACCTACTTTACCGCAGGTGTAAAAGAGGTGCGGGCTTGGACTATCAATAAAGCCTGGAAAGCCCCACAAGCTGCTGGAGTAATTCACACCGATTTTGAAAAGGGCTTCATTCGGGCTGAAGTAATCAAGTTGGAAGATTATATCAAATACAAATCAGAACAAGCTTGTAAAGAAGCTGGGAAAATGTCGGTTGAGGGAAAAGATTATGTGGTAGGTGATGGCGATGTAATGCATTTTAGATTTAACGTTTAGGGTATTTACGAACTCATTGGTAGTTAGTATACCAAGTTATTTATCCAACTTATTTTTTAAGCTGAATACAGGGAAATATTTAGCAAACTCTGTGCATACCTTTTGAGAAATCTGAATTTAAAGAAGGAAATGCAGTCGGTATATAAATGCTGCTACATTAAATTTTTAGAAGTTTGAACATTTATCGAAAGATGGTCGTTGTTCAGTAAATACATTTTTAATTTTTATAATTCTATGAGGGTAAGAATCATTTTTAACTTAAAAAATAGAGGGGCAAAAATTCATTTTCATCACCAACATTTGCTAGCCAAATTTTCCCAACAAGTAATTGCGAAATGTGATACTAAATATAGAGATTTCAGATACTATAATTTTTCGGGCCTAAAAGGACAAATAAAAGTAGGAAAAGGCGGGCTGCACTATCTTTCATCAAAAGTAACGCTAGTATTTTCGTCCTTAAATGTAGATTTTATTAATAATTTTTTAAATGCACTTTTCTCAATTCAGCAATTGCAAATTGGGGAAATGGAGCTTTCGCCCGATTCAATAGAAATGGAAACGGATCTGGATTTTGACGGCAAAACTAAATTTGTGTGCATTTCGCCTGTGTTAATAGTAGATCCAATATTGCATTCGGAGGAAAATAAATCGTTTTACGAGCCTGATACAGACGATTTTGCAGATTTACTTTATGAAGCGACCATGCTCAGAATGGAAAAATCGGGTATGTACTCGCCCGATCAAATTTCATCTTTCAATCAGTTTCAGCTTTCGCCAGATAAAGAGTATTTAAAACGCATGAATGAAGACGACAAGAAGTATTCTCGTGTTTACCAAACCTATATAAGTGGAGAAAAATTTGATGTGCGTGGCTATACTTTTCCGTTTACTTTACTTGCAGCTCCAGAAGTACACACTTTCATTTTCCATTGCGGCTTAGGTGCTTTGTGTGAAAATGGGTTTGGCATGATAGATATTGCCAATTCTGACCCTATTTCCCGCACTATCAAATACGATTTGCAAACTGGAGCAGAGTTAGCTTAAGTACATATGTAGTTTCATAAGCAAGTAATTGCATATAAATTAACAGAAATGCTGTAAAATTATTCCTGCCGCTACTGAGGCATTGAGTGATTCTGCCTTGCCAAACTTTTCAATGGTAATCGATTTATCTATCATATTTTGAATTTTTACATCTATACCATTCGATTCATTGCCTATTATAAGAGCAAACTTATTAGCAGGTATTACTTTTCTCAGATTATCGCCTTGCAACAAAGCTCCGTAAATGGTAAAGTGGCTTTCTTTCAGCTTTTGAATTTCCGGCAACAAATCGAAATAGCCAATCTTAACTCTTACAAATGATCCCATGGTAGCTGTTATCACTTTAGGATTGTAAAAATCGACCGTATTTTGGGAACAAATAATGGTTTCAATGCCAAACCAATCTGCTGTTCTGATTATCGTTCCCAAATTTCCAGGGTCTTGTATGAAATCTAAAATCAATACTTTAGTAGTGTTTTTATAAGAGAAAGCCTCTTGTTTTTTCATTTTTGCAACAGCCAACATGGAATTATTCGATTCTATTCGGCTTATAGCTTCTAATTCGGCAACGGTTACAATTTCAATTTTAGGTTGCAAATACTGAGATCCTGTTATTTCATTTTTATATATTTGAGTAGAATATACACATTCAATTTCAAAATCTGATTGCAACAATTCCAATACGCTTTTTCTTCCTTCTACAATAAATAGCCCTTCCTCATCTCTATACTTTTTTATTTGCAAAGATTTGATGAATTTTATAGTGTTTTTAGAAAGCATATCCGGTTGGCGATTGACGAAAAAGTACGTTATTATTTACCTGAATTTATTTTTATTTTTTTCAAGTTGCATCAAAAAGATTAATTCATCTATTGGTGAAGGTGAATATCTGCTTTATAATCAGACCTATAAAGGTAACAAATATTTTTCCAGAGACGATTTATCGCCCTACATTAAGCAAAAGCCAAATGCTAAATTTTTAGGATTTAGGCTTACACTTGGCATTTACAATCTGGGCAAAGTATTTTACGATACGGCCAAGGTAAATCGTAAAATAAAGTCCATTCACCTAAAATATGATAGAAAAATAGCCAAAGCTGATGCTTCACTCCGCAAAAAATTAGAAATAAAAAAACAAAAGAAACTGGCTCGAAAACAAAATAAACTTGAAAATGGCAATTGGACAATGCGAAAATTAGGCTCTCGTCCTGTAGTTTTCGATACAACTTTAGCCCGCAATTCCTGTAAAGAACTGCAAGGATTTCTGAAAACAAAAGGCTGTTTCAATGCTGCTGTCGAATTCAAAACCGACACTTTATATAGCACCATATTCATTACCTATTTATTTGACGAAGGCAATCGCTATAAAATCAATGAAATAAAATATGATGCTGAAGATGGAAACTTGAAAAGGTTGGTAAATGAGCATTTGGAACTCATATTGCTTGATACTAATGCTTATTACGATGAGCAAAAGTTGATTGCAGAACGAGATAGACTTGAAAAACTATTCAAATCGAATGGCTATTATGATTTCACTAAAAAGTATATCGAGTACAATGTAGACACCTCCAATAATAGATTACTGCTTACCATAAAAATAAGCAAAACAGATAAAGACGAATACCACAAAATATATCGGTTAAGTGCTGTAAAAGTAAAGATAGACCAAAACGACATACTAGAAACGGAAGATAGTGCAGTAGTAAAAGATTATAAAGAAGTGCATTTTGCTTACGGAACTCGCTATTACAGACCCAAAATATTGTTTGACAAAATGGAAATAGGGGCTGGACAGAAATACAGCTATGCCTTAGGCCAAAATACGACTCGAAACTTATCTCAGCTTGAGGTATTTAGAACTGTAAATCTGACTTACGACAAAGACAGCACTAACCAAAGCCTTACAGCCAACATTACTGCAGGGTCTTCTACCAAATACCAAATATCAGACGAGATAGGGTTTAGTGTTAGCCAAGGTTTGCCTGGCCCGTTTGGCAGCTTAACATTTTTATCTAGAAATGTTTTTAATGGCTGCGAACTATTTGATATTAACCTAAGAGGTGGCATTGAAGGAGTAGCAAGTCTCTCCAACTCCAGGCAACTTTACCAAAGCCAAGAAGTAAGTTTGTCTACCGGGCTTACTTTTCCACGCCTATTTTTTCTCTTTAATGTAAACCCAAAATTTATTGACAACAACCCTAGAACAAGATTTCAACTCAGTTACAATTTCGTATCCAGACCTGAATATAGACGTACAAACACCAGATTATCAATGACTTACTATCTGACTAAAGGGCTATACAATCAGTTTTCATTCTCTTTGGTAGATATTAGCTACTTGAGAACTCCCTTTTTGCAAAAGGCTTTTTCAGATACTTTGACATCATTATTTACCCGTTCGGGAAATACATTGTTCAGAAGCTTTCAGCCAACAATAGCCTCAAATATAAATTTTGGTTACACGTATAATGATTTTCTACAAGGCAAAAATAAAAATGCCACTTACTTTAGGTTGTATGCAGAATCGGGTGGCACCACACTAAATTTGCTCACTAAAGCCGCAATTTCAGAAATTAAGACCTTTACCCAAGTACAATCTATGTTTGTCTACTGGAAGTTGAATATGGATGTGCGAAAATATTTTCCATTAACTAAAAAATCAACTTTTGCGGCTAGGGTTAATGTAGGTGTGGCCAATCCTTACAGTGGTGATGGTGCTTTGCCTTATGAGAAATACTTTTTCTCGGGTGGTAGCAATAGCAATCGAGCCTGGCTACCTCGTAGGCTAGGGCCAGGCAGATTTGCCGTTTATAATGCCGATGGCAGAGTAAACTACAATTTTGAACAGCCTGGCTTGGTTCAATTGGAATTGAATGCGGAATACAGATTCAAAATTTTCAAATTTATTGATGGTGCTTTATTTATTGATGCAGGAAATGTATGGCTGCTCAACGACAACGACCAAAGGAAAAACATCAGCAAAGATTTTGTATCGCAAATAGCAATAGGATCGGGTTATGGCATTCGGTTAGATCTTTCCTTCTTGATTATAAGGCTTGATGCAGGTTACAAAACCTACGATCCGGCACAAACAGGAGAAAGATGGATAATACGGAAAACCAATTTCCTTCGTATAAAAGATATTTATGAAAAAGCTACTTGGAATATAGCGGTTGGGTATCCGTTTTAATCCAATTTCAATAGCCTTTTCTATACTCTTCTATATTTGCCTCTACATCGCCATATTTGGTATTCACTTTTATTTTGAGCGGAATGCGGTATTCATCGGCCGATATCCATGTCAAAATTGGGTTTTCATCCGATAAAACAGAATTTTTTGTGTGGGGAATAATGGGTGAAAATTTATACGCTTTGATCTTTCCTAATTTTGTTCTTAGCCGCTCTTTGCCCAAGTATTTCATTTGCAAGTGAAACGTAGTGTCTTCTAGAAATACATCGAACGATACGGTATCGTTGGTACGTAATTTCTCTCCGTGGTTGGATCGTAATCCAAAGTAAGCACTCACCATGTCTTGCACATTTGCAGAAATGGGATATGTTTTCAATTCAAACGCATTATTTTCTTTCATCCGGGTTACCAATGCCTGTTTGGTACTCCTGTCAAATTCTGTATTTTCCCGCAAAGTATAATTGTTTTCTTGCTGGTTTCTAACAAATCGGTAGCTCAAAAACGAGGCAGAATCAATATAGGAAATCCATACATCATTTATCTTAGAGAAAAAGCCTGCCACACCCTTTGTTCTAGCAGTTATTTCAGCCTTGAAGCAAATATTGCTATCTACTTTTACAAATTGAGAATCTACACTTACCATCACTTCTCCCGCATTGATAAAGCCATAGCTTACATTATACACCATTTTTTCGCCCCTGAAAATAGTAGTTTTTTCTTTTGCAGGTGGCGAATACGCAAAAAAAGAGCTTGCAATTAATAGCATTGCAAAAAAACTAGTATATGTATTGAGTAAATTCATCAATCTCATGTTGTTATTCTTGCAAAATTAAAAGAAAATGCCCGTTTGTGGGCCATGATCAGAACGTTACAAACGGTTTCAAACCATGGTAATCGTTGTGAAATTAACGAAGTAGTTCATAAGAAATATTTAACTTTTTCATAATTTCATAAATCATATCTTCGCATACTTTTTAAAAGCCAAATTAGGTATGCAATTCGAACTCACAGAAGAATTTTTAGAAAAAGTAAAAGATGCCATTGATGGACAAAACGACATTTTCCTCAAGCAAAGTTTTGATGAAATGTATGCCGAAGACATTATTCCCATTCTTTACGAGCTAGATAGTCACAGGCAAAAGCATATACTTAATTTGCTTGATTCTGAAACGGTGGGGCGCATTATCACCAATATTGATGAAGATATCCGTTTGCAACTTTTCAAAGAGTTTGCACCTATTGAGATTGCCCGATTTATAAACGAAATATATTCGGACGATGCAGCCGATATTCTCAACACCCTACCTATAAAATCGCGGGAGGAAATTATAGCACATATTGAAGACAAAGAAATGGCAGCCAACGTAAGCGAACTGCTTCGGTATGACGATGATTGTGCAGGTGGCTTAATGGCAAAAGAATTGATAATAGCCAATATCAATTGGAATGTAAAGCAAACCATTGAAGAAATAAGAAGGCAAGCTGAAAATGTAGAAAAGCTTTACACCATATATGTGGTAGATGACAATGAAGTGTTGGTGGGCAGGCTTTCGCTCAAAAAAATAATATTGGCTAATGATAAAACTAAAATTTCAGAGCTGTATGAGGATGATATTCACGCAGTAGAAACCTATACCGATGCCGAAGAAGTGGGCGAATTGATGCAGAAATACGATTTAGAATCTATTCCTGTGGTAAATGTGCAAGGCAAATTGGTTGGTAGAATTACCATTGACGATGCTGTAGATGTGTTGAAAGAGTCGGCAGCCGAAGACATTAATGCTATGACGGGTATCTCTGCCCCTGTGGAAGAAGACGATACCGTTTGGAAGCTCTCAAAAGCACGCCTGCCTTGGCTTATCATAGGTATGTTTGGCGGCTTGTTGGGGGCAGCATTTATGGGCTTATTCGAAGCCAACCTTGTTCTAGTGCCTGCTATGGCATTTTTCATTCCTCTCATTACCGCTACAGGTGGCAATGTAGGAGTGCAATCGTCTTCGCTTATTGTGCAAAGTTTGGCTAATAACGATGGCCTAGAAGAAAGTAATTTGAAGCGATTGTGGCGTGTAGCACTAGTGGCGTTATTCAACGGCTTGGTAATCTGCACCATTGTATTTGTGTTCGTAATGATTATTGGGCATCCGCCAAAGCTTGGCTTAGTGGTAGCATCGGCATTGTTTTGTGTGGTATTGCTGGCTTCAATTTTAGGCACTATCACGCCATTGATTTTAGATAAAATTGGCATTAATCCGGCTTTGGCTTCAGGCCCATTCATTACCACTGCCAACGATTTGCTGGGCTTGGCTGTGTATTTCGGTATGGCTCACTTGCTGTATCAGATGTAGCAGTTTAGGGCATTTTTGTGTAGAAACCACACACGTAAAATTCAAAGACTTTCTCATCGTAACAGCTATCGCGAGGGAAAGACTTTTGTGCTTACTGGTGAAATTAAACACCCCACCAGTAATTTGCACAAAACGAGCTATTCTGCTTTCGAAACTGCCTCGTCTTTCTGCTTTACTACTTCAATCCATTGCCCTTGTGTAGCGGCATTTACATTTCCCATATACATATCTTCCACTATTTGGGAAGGTAAATAAAATCTGCCCAAATAAGATGCAGTCAGGGTAATATTGAAAAAACGCATTTCATTTGGCTTAAGCTTAAAGAAAGTATACACCCTGTCGTCTCTAATATCCTGATAATTAATGGGTTTTACATTCGCATCCGCAGTAGGTGTTGCCTCTTGATTTTCCATGCGTGAGTTGGTTATCTCCCAACCTGAAGGAAAAATTTGCCTCAAGGCAATATTGCTGTAGTCGCCCAGTACACCAGGATTCTTTACCGATATACTTGCTGTAAAAGTAGTGCCTTGCTCAATGGCTGTCGGATTGAGTACGTTGCCATTCATATCGGTATATTGAACCGAAAGCGAAATGTTGTTGGAAACCGCAGGTTCATTGCCCGCAGCCGGAATACCTGATAGTATCAATCGGGCATATTGTATTGACTTGGCATTGTTTTTCACCATTACCTCGCCTTTGGCTTTTTTCAAATCATCATCTCCTATTTTTACTTGGTAAACAGGCAGTTCTGAATTCGCATTCGCTCTTTTCGAATTATTAAAAGCGTAATCAAAATTCAGGTTTTCTCTTTTCCCTCCTTTTTCAGAAAGTTTTGCCAATGCAATAAGTGCAAATGCCGTTTCTTGGGTATTCATATATACGTTTGAAGATAAATTCGCTGCCAATTCACGGGCTATGGGCAAGGCTTTTTCTAAATTACCCAATTGTGCCATTACTTCTAATATCATGGCTTTGTCTCTTATTTGTGATCCAAAATGAATATCGGAATAATACCCCGATTTGTAGACTACATTGGTACCCAGATTATTGACAATAGCGGTAGCAACAGTAGATTGCCCTGCCAAAATATACGCACCTGCCAATATCCACTTGGCTGTAAGAGTGGTGCCAGCCATTTCTTTCAATCGGTTCATGGCTCCCAATTCAGGTATTCCAGCCAAGGCCAAAGTGTACAATCGATAGGCTTGCACCACATCATTTGAACTATTATTGGCAGCAGTCCATTCCTGGGCTGTTTTCCGTTGGTATTTTTTCCATTGGGCTAAGAAACCAATAGGAAGTTCGTACCCTTTTTTCTCGGCCTCAATCATAAAATGCCCTGCATAATTGGTGCACCATTCACTTATATAAGAATATTCGCCTGGCCAGTAAGCAATAGCACCTTCGGGCGTTTGGAAAGTTTTAAGCCGCTGAATTCCGGCTTTGATATTTCGATCCATCAATTGCAATTCCTCTTGCGATGATTGTACCAAGTTTTTAACTGCCAGTTGAGGAAATACTGATGAGGTAGTTTGTTCTGCACAGCCATAAGGGTATCTAATCAAATAATCGAGTCTCGATTCTAAATTCATTGGTGGAATATTTGCCACTTCAAGCACCCCTTTGTTGGTACCGGGCAAGCCAAAGAGTTCGTAGCTAGCCGCCCAAGTTTCGCCTGCAGTCATTGTCTTGTCAATTATTTTAGTAATGGTCGGGTTAGGGTTTCGCACTTCCAATTCTATATCAAATACACTTTTTTCACCTCCCGATGTGGCAATAATTTTCACTTTAGCAATGCCAGTAGTGGATTTTACTTTGGCTTTGAAATACACCAAATTGTCTGATTCGGCATTTACTTCAATAGATTTTCGTTTTACTTCCAATAATTCTAGCAAGCCATTGGTGCTTACATCTACCGTTACATTCTTATTTTTTTTATCCATATTAAAAATATCGACAGGCAATACTACCTCCTCATCAGGCCCTAGCACTCTGGGCAAAGTGGCTATTACCATCAATGGCTTTTTCACAGCTGCTGTTTTTTCCGCTGCCCCGTAAGCACCTTTGTGGCCAGCTACCACCATTACTCTTACTGAACCAATATAATTTGGCATTTTGAATGTATGGGTATTTTCATCGCCCTTATTTAGCTCGAATGGGCCCAAAAACTTTACTGCAGGCTTGAAACGATTGAATTTATTTTTCTCATGCCCTTTCAAATTCATATCGCCACCTATACTCAACAATCGCTCGAATGTACCTACGAAAGCCCCCATTACATAATCGTACATATCCCAAGTATGGATTCCCAAAGCCTCACGGGCATAAAATTTATTGTATGGAGCTGGGGTTTTAAACCGAGTAAGGTCGAGCAAACCTTCATCTACCATTGCTAAAGTATAAGTCATCGGTTTGCCGTCTTGTTCTTTTACAGAGATAGATACACTTGCTTCCGGACGAAGTTCCAAGGGCAAATTCACTATGGGATTCAGAATGTTTTTCTTGTTTTCAACTTTGATTGGCACAATGCCATACAACCTTATTGGCAAGTCGTTTATGGTTTGGGCATGAGGCTGCAGAAGCGTTACATTGGCATAGGTATTGGGTGCCATGTCTTCGGTAATTTCAAATTCGAACTCGGTAATTCCTTTTTTTACTTCTTTCCAAAATGTTTTCAGCACTCCTGAGCCGGTTTCAAAACTGATAAATGCTCTGCCTTCGCCACCACTCGGAATCAATAATTTACCTTTTTCACCCACTTCATATTTTTCTTTATCGGTATTGAAAAACAACACATTAGCTCCGCTATTGCTTCTTTCTTGAGAAGATTCCCCATAGCCAAGCCAATCGATAAATAGCACTTGAGTGACTGTATGGCGACTTTTGGTATCAATCATTCTCACTAAATACCTGCCCCAATCTTGCGATTCTATTTTCAGATTATAAGTACCTTTCCCATTACTGCCAGTGGTTATTTCTTTGTATTTTATTGGTTTATTGTAGTTGAAATCCATCCAGTTTGAGCCTTCAGTTTGGTCGTACCACCATCTCCATTCCATTTTATATATTTCAACTTCTACTTTTGAGCTAATGGGAATACCCTTCTCGTTCAGGGTGACGATTTCAATTTTATTATCTTGCCCAGTAAATAAAATTTTACGCATTGGGTCTACCGGAGGTGCTTTCATCCCTACATAAGTGCTAAATGGGTAATAGGGAATCGTCATATTATCTACACTTGCTGCTCCGCTTTCTTCATATACTTTTACTTTGAAATTTACATTCAGCAAGCCAGGTGCATTGTCTGCGTGAACAGTTGCTGAAATCTTGGCTTCGCCTTCGGCATTTATTTTACCTTTGAAAATTTCTTCATATTCACTTGAAAAGCTTTTGGTGAGGTCTTCAAAATTGTAATCAAGATATTTTTCAAACTTGGTATCGGCTTTGTTGAGTATCATTGATACTTCTGTGTTCAAATTACGTGCAATTGCCCCATGCAGCCATTTCACACTCAGCATTGCATTAAGCGAATTGTCGGTAGCAGTGAGCTTTTCCCTGCCAAAATCTACATTAATTTTGAGCCTATTGGGCATTACTGTTTCAATTTTAAGCTCTTTGGTAAATTTTGTACCGCCTACTTTCACAACTGCAAGCCAAGAACCCGTAAGAGCATCGGGGTCGGTATTGAATTTAAAAGTATAAAGCCCGTTCAAAGCTGATGTGCTCACCAATTGCTTTGATAATTGCCCGCTAGGGTTAAATAATTCGAACACCACGGGGTGATTATCGGGGATTTTGTCTTGCTTATCTTCCAACATAAATGAAACAAATAGCGAATCACCTGGTCGCCACACACCTCGTTCTCCGTAAATAAAGCCTTTGATTCCTTTTTCAATTATATCGCCAGAAACATCAAAAAAGGTAGTTTGCAGGGCAGTGGCATCGTCTGTTCGCAGGTAGCCCCGTTGGTCTACTTTTTTTACGATGATGAAATAAGGCTTGTTTCTAATGTCAAGTTTTAATATTCCATCACCATCTGTTTGCCCTGTTTTAATTGTTTGTTGCTGATAATCAAACACTTCTACTGTAGCACCTGCTACCGGCTCTGCCGATTTCAAATCGGTAACCAGCACCATCATTTCGCCATCATTTCCTCGCTTAGCCATTACACCCATATCAGAAGCCAATATCATGCGCTTAATTATAGCATTGTTAGAGGAATAGTAATAGTTTTTACATGGATTTTTGCCATCATCATATCCCCCATCTTCATCATAATAATAGTAGCCATCATCATAATAGTTGTTTTCATTATTTAAATCGTCTAATTCTTCTGTAGAGGCGGCTTCGCTCAATACCGGAGTGGCATCTATAGTTTCACCGTCACAAGCATATAATGCGTGTTCTTTTTTGAATCTTAGCTTTACTTGATATATGGCTCCAGGTTCTGCTTTTATCAATTCCGACAAATCGATGGCATATTTTTTCCAAAAAGCATATTCGGCTCTATTGCTATTTACGAGTGGAATAAGCTTTTTTACTATTATTTTACCCACTCTATTTATTTCTCTTGGGCCATATTTTTCATCGTAGTTATTTACCTGAAAAAATTGGGCTATGTTTTTCTCAAAAATTTTGCTTACCGTTATTTCTACCGCTTTCACATTTACAGCCTCGAATGGAAACTGCTTTCCGTTGGAGCTTGGCATAATTATTCCTTTGCCTATGGCTCTGATGGCAGGTTTTAGTTCTTCAAATGAGAGTTGGAAAGTTTGTGTTTTAGCAAAGCGTTTGTTAAGCGAATTTTTTATTCCTTCACTTACTACCAAGGTTTTAGTGCCTATTTGTCTTTCTGGTGGATACAATTTCACTACATTGGCATCAAGTACAATACGGCAATCTTGAACATTTTGTAGAAATAGCAATCCGTTGAGGTTTTGGTCGACAAGTAAAGGGGAAGAGAATTGAATTTCAATATATTGCTCAGCCTCCTGCACTACTTTGGTGGAAATGAGCTGAAAATCGCCAATTGCAGGAATGTCGTACATTATAGTTTCTTTCTTCTCTGCCTCGATCGGGCTGCCTTCAAATGCCAATTGTACTTTTGTGGCTGCCTCTTTTCGTTTTACTCCTGTAATTTCAAAATCGTGGTTGTAAGGATCGGTATGTTTCCAACTAATGGCAAGTTCCTTTCCATCTTGACTGGCTTTCAATACTTTTTCTACCAATTTAATTTCGGCTACATCTACAGTAGTAAAAGAGCCTTTCAACACCACATCTTCGTATTTTTTGATGTCGGGGTACGATATGCCATATATATTTGCTGTAAAACTCTGCTTCAAAGTCTGGAATGAAAACTCGAAAACTTCAAGTCCGCTTGGCACTTCCAATAGCTTTTCGAGGTAAAGTTTGGCATTGAACAATTTGCCTGAGGGCAACACCTCTTCCGGTCTGAATTCTAAAATATTTCTAGAAACCCATACGGCATTGCCTTTGATAGAAGGAGAAAAATTGAAAAGTTCTCGCTCCTCATTTTGCCCTATTTTTTCTTGAGGAATAATATCGGCCACAAATTGTACTTGGATAGCAGCTTCTCTGGAAACTTGTCCACTTGTGTAACCTGAAATATAAGAGAGAAATGCAGGATTGAACTTGTCTTTGGCCTTTGAAGTGCCAGATTTGAAAAAGAAAATACCAACAGCAATGAGAATTATTGCCGACACACCTGCAAAGATGTATTTGGGATGAAGTTTGAAGAAATTCATTTTTTATGATTAATAAGTGAGAATACCGTAAATGCGAATGGAAAACAGATGAAATATCAAATCAAAAATCACCAATAGTTTTGTGAAAACCGAATTGAAATATTTCTTTTTTTATTGGCAAGCAAACGAGGGAATTTAGTGCCTAAATCTCGAAAAACCTCATAGGAAAAATTAAAACTCGACTTCAATCCTGTATTTGTGGACGAAACCGGCTGCTTATAGATTTTACTAGAAACTATCGAAGTATTAGGCCTAAAAAGTGGGTAACAAGAAAAAAATATGCCCTGACATGTTTCAAATGGCAGGGCTTTTAATATTTAAACTAATCGTCTATTTCTCCGTTAAATTTTATGATAATACTTTTCTTAGTTATTCTTGCCACTTTGAAAAAACCAACAGCATCATTTGAACTCAAATTGTTTGGCGGATTACCAGCGGGTGAACTAAATAAACCACCGTCATTATTAAGAACTGCATTTAGTCCTCTATAATACACAAAGCATTTTTCTGAAATTCCTTGTAGCAATACTGTTACTGTATCTCCACTTATAAAGTTTAAATTTGTGGGTGGCCCTCCACCTGGTGGTGGCAATATATAAAAATTATTTATTGGAACTTCTGAAAGATTATTTACGAAAAACCCACTATTTGAACTGAATATATTATCGCCTCGAAATACATACACCTGAACATTTATCCTATAAGGAAGCTGATTTAAAGCAAAAAGCCTTACTCTAAATACAGAATCTTGAACTTTAATATATTGCTTTCCTGTAAAGAAAATATCGTTGTAAGAAAAGCTATTAACTCTAGCTTCAGTAGCTTTCTCACGGAATACTGATTTTAAACTATCAATTTTAAAATTTTGATAATCTGCCATTTGTTCAGAGGCTGTTACATTATATTTAGGTGTGCTAATACTCAGACTGTAGGTATTCCCAGAAATTCCTCTCCAAAGTTTGGAAGGCAAATACAACCCTGTATTGTCAGCTAATTTAAAGGTGTCAGTCATGCCTTGATTGTCATTTACTATTACAGTAGCATCCTTTACACCAGGATTAGGCTGTGTTGATAGCACATTTACCGAAGTGGTGAGTCTTATATAATGAAAACCCAGCGAATCGCTTACCAAAGATTCAATACCTAACTTTTCTGAATCTTGATTAGGGTTAAAATTGTCAAGTTTCACTTGGCAGCTTGTTACTGCAAATATTGTGGAGATAAGTCCAATATAAAATTTTATTGTTTTCATCTTATTTATTTACCCAAAACTCAGGCATTGGTTTTAATTTACAGCTAAAGAACTTTATAATAGAAAATTATTAAAAACTAAATGTGTAACCTATCGATGGCAAAATCGGGAATACATAAGTCAATACTGCTTCTTTGGTTTGCACACCAGGAATTGGATCGCCAGGACCCACAGTATTGTCACTATTTTTTACATCAGTGGTGGCTGACTGAACAGAAATAGTGAATGGATTTTTTCGATTATACACATTATAAACTGAAAAAGTGAGTTCACTGCTCCATTTTCTATTCGGTTTCTTTTTCGATTTTAATGTAGCAGAAATGTCTAGCCTATGAAAATCAGGTAATCGGAATCCATTTCGCTCTGAAATAATATCAATTTGTTGTCCTTCCACCAAGTATCTACCTGTGGGCAATGTAATTGGTCGCCCCGTTTGGTATGTAAAAGTAGCTCCCACACTCCATCTTTTGCTTAGTTCATAAGTAGCAACTGTGTTGATTGTATTTCTGCGGTCGTAAGTAGAAAAATATGTCCTGTTTTGATTTACACCCTCTACTTGCCTTTCCGCCCAGGATAAAGTGTAGCCGATTTGCCCCGTAAATTTACCTTTTGTTTTTACTAGAAAAAATTCTGAGCCATATGACCAAGCAGTACCTTGACGAATAAAAACTGGCAAATTTGCATTAAGAAACACATTGGAATTATCGGCAAAGTCTACCGCATTTCTCATATATTTATAAAAACCTTCAACTGAGAACTCAAACATATTATCTTTAAAATTTTTAAAATATCCACCAGCTACTTGATCGGCTATTTGAGGACGCAGATATTTTGTACTTGGCAGCCAAAAACTTGTTGGTAATGGTACAATTCCTGAAATGATTTGGTGTACATTTTGTACCATTCTATTGTAAGAAACCTTTATTGAGCTAGTTTGATTCAGCATATATCTTGCCGATATTCTAGGTTCTGGATTTACAAATGTTTCTATAAATTGTAAATTACCATATTGTGTTGAATCAGCTCTTACTATAGTTTGGGTATTTGTAGGATCTTGATATCTGTAAAACTTTGTGCCATTTTGTGAGCCGACATTGGAAAATACCGATAATCTAATTCCATATTCCATTGACAAACGAGAAGTTACCTCTTGTTTGTTGGAAATGTAAAACGCATTGTCCCATGCTCCTAATCTTTGTAATTTGATACTTGGAATGCCTGGCCTACCACCAATAAAGTCACCTGGTTGAAATTCTCTATAGGCAGTACTAAACCCAAAACTTAATGTATTTTTAGGATTTATAAAGTAGTCAAAATCTTGCTTTAAAGTAAATTCTCTTATACTTGCTTGCCATGTAAAAATATTTGGTATGCCAAGTGCATAATCATAGTTGCTTGCAATAAAAGTAGAATTTGAAAATAGCTTGCTATTAAAAATATGATTCCATCTCAATGTTCCCGTAGAGTTTCCCCAATTGAAATTAAAATTATTTCCAAACTTTAAAACATCTCTTCCTAAATAAGTAGAAATGAATATTCTATTCTTATCGTTGATATTATAATTTACTTTTGCGTTAATATCGTAGAAATAAACATCATTATTCCTTGTTTGAGGTGAAATTAGAAATAGATAACCAACTAAAGAACGCCTTGCAGAAATCATAAATGAAGCTTTGGCAGGCTTATCTTCCAAAATTGTAGAATCACCTTTTCTTCTTCTTGCAAATAATTGTGGCCCAATTGGCCCCTGAATATTTGCACGCACAGCAAGTACACCTAGAGAAACTTCACCCGTTGGCCTGCGATTGTTACCATCTATAGAACGTATGTCAAGCACTGATGAGAGTCTACCCCCAAATTGTGCAGGAATGCCGCCTTTATATAATTCTGATGTCTTTACAATAGATGAGTTAAATGCAGAAAGCAAGCCCCCCACATGGGATGGATCGTAGATAGGTGCTTCATCATACAATATTAAATTTTGATCAGCTGCACCGCCTCTCACAAAAAAAGCACTTGTACCCTCCCCTGCCGATACTACACCCGGTTGCAATTGTACCAATTTTATCAAATCTGGTTCTCCAAATAAAGCCGGTAGTTTTTTCAACTGCCCAATATTTAAATCCACTTTACTCATTTTTAAGTCAGACACATTGGCATCTACTTTTCTTTCTGTGATTAATACTTCATCTGTTACAATTGATTCCTCTTCAATATTAAAATTAAAGGTTTGGTCTTTGGTTAAGTTAATTTCTGTGGCCTGTGCCCTATAACCCACATACTGAATGCTTATAGTGTAAGTGCCCTGTGGCAGCGACAAGGAATAAAAACCGTATGCGTTGGTGGAGGTGGCTGCGTTGATTTCTTTGGCTACAATTGTGGCTCCAATTAAGTCTTCCCCATTTTTTTTGTCTTTAATATAGCCGCTGATGGTGTATTTCTGTTGGGCTTGCAATTGAAATGCAGCGAATAAACCACTCATAATGAGCAGCTTATAAAAATTATTTTTCATTTAAAGGATGTTACGGTTTGGTAAAGTTCAGTGAACTTGTATGCGAAATTATTAAAAATTATTGTTTCAAGGGTAAATATAATTTGGGTTCAGATACATTGCAATCATATTTTCACATTAAAACCATATGTGATTAAATAAGGAAATGGGAACGATTTTCTGTTGAAATATTATTATCCTAATTTTAATTTTCTTGTTTTTTGATTGTATCTGTCAAACTCTTCAGCATAATTTGAATTAAAACATTACAACCGATTAGTCTAAGCCAATTGTTTCAGAAATCAAATATTCTTGCCCTTTGCGATTGGTGCTTACATTGATAATTTCACCAATATAACCTGCCAAGAAAAACTGAACTCCTACCACCAAAGCCACTAAAGCCAAGAAAAATAGCGGTTGAGCCGTTACATCTCTCACTTTTAATCCATTGTAAATATTGTATTGCTTTTCGAATAACACCCATAAAGTAGTAGCAAAACCAATAAAAAACGATACAATTCCCATGCTTCCGAAAAAGTGCATAGGCTTTCTGCGAAATTTAGTAACGAAGGAAATAGAGAGCAAATCTAAAAAGCCATTCAGAAATCTATCCCAACCAAACTTTGTAGTGCCGTATTTTCTAGATTGGTGCTGCACTACTTTCTCGCCAATTTTTAAATAGCCACTCCATTTGGCTATTACAGGTATATAGCGGTGCATTTCGCCATATACTTCTATGTTTTTCACCACTTTTAATTTATAGGCTTTCAATCCACAATTGAAATCGTGCAATTCAATGCCCGACATCCACCTAGTGGCTGCATTGAAAAGTTTGGTAGGAATAGTTTTGGCAATAGGGTCGTATCGCTTGGCTTTCCAGCCCGAAATCAAATCAAAACCCTCTACTTTTATGAGTTTGTATAAGTCTGGAATTTCATCGGGGCTGTCTTGCAAATCGGCATCCATGGTAATTACTACTTCGCCTTGTGCATGGCGAAAGCCTTCGTTTAGAGCGGCCGATTTGCCATAATTACGATTGAATGAAATGCCTTTTACTGCGGGATATCTACTTGATAAAGAGCGAACTACCTCCCAAGAATTGTCGGTACTGCCATCATCTATCAGAAGTATCTCGTGTGAAAATTGGTTTTCAATCATTACCCTTTCAATCCATTGGCACAATTCAGGCAACGATTCTTCTTCATTTAAAAGTGGTATTACTATTGATATTTGAGGTTTCAATTTCTATTCGTTTTATTTGGTAAAAGAAATATCAATTTTACTTTTTTCTCTTCTTAAAGTCAAAGTAGCAAGTATGGTAAACATAATGCCTCTTATCATCTTCCAGATAAATTCATCCAACACAAGGGTAAAAGTAGTAACCTCATTTACATTTTTAAAATTCCCTTCAAATACCTCTATACTCGATTCTTTGATGAGTAATTGTTTATTGGCTATCAAATAATTTTTAAGTTCTATTATGTGTGCGGCTACCATTTCGGGGTGCATATAGGCAACAAAAATATATACCAGAATACTGCATACTAAGGCTAGTAAAATTGAAACTGCCAGTCCGCAAAAAATGCCCGAGGCAAAGGAGAATTCTTCTTTATAATATCGATTTCTAAAATCCCTTATGCTCAAATAGGAAACTACCGCTTGCAGCAATATCACCAGCTTTTGTGGGAAACTGTAAAATGGATTTGCGCCTGAATAATAAACGATTAGAAACCACAAAAAGCAGATTACACCGCCTGTCAACCCAAATAGTAAAGCTTGTTTAAGATAGTTATTCATTATTAAATTTTAAAAATTGTACCCGATATTCAGATAAAGTCTTACATCTTGGGCAAATCTGCTGCCTTTCATGGCTGTAATATGCACTGGACCAAGAAAAGTATTGAACCCCAAACTCAATGAGCCACCAAAAATAGCGTAATCTTTGGTTTGAAATTTATTTATGTAATCATCCAACTTTACCTGGAAGCTTCCTGCGTTGAAAGCTCCAATTAAATAGATATTTTTAAACATTTCCCATTGTAAGCTTTCGCTTACTACTATGGCATTGGGCTGAAAAATTTCGTAATCGAAAAATCCCATAAATGCTATATTGTTGCGGTACAATGGCATAATGCCGCCAACTGCGAAATCGTTGAAAACTGTTCTGTGAGTTACGCCTCCTGTCAGTCCTATATGTGTGCCAGTGATTAGGGTGAGCTTTTTTGAAATCGGGGAATAAATTTTGCCAAATACTTTCAATTGAAAATAAGGCTGGTTGAATGATTTTTCATTTTCAATATCCAAAATACTGTAAAGCGAATCTACAGCTTCGGTACTGCGAAATGCGGCTTGACTTATATAATTAAGCTCCGTAGAAAATTCATGCCCTTTTCTAGGGAAAATTTTATTGTTAATCGTATTGAAATTATAAATAGCATAATAGTTTAAATTGGTGTAATTGGCTCGTCTGAATAGGAAATTCAAGCCAACTTCCGGATTTATAATATGGTGTTCTCCTTTTACACCCAAGCCTAGCATGGCATTTATCTTAAATACTCTTGTAAATCTAAAGTCGATGGCGAAATAATTTTGCTTGTATAAATTTGTCAATGCTCCATTGGGTTGATACACAGGAAATTTCAACCTATTGAAATAAAACCCAGACTGAAAGAAATATTGATGTCTTTTCCCAATATATTTATGATATTCCGATTTCCAGCGTGGTGCATCGCCAATATTGGCAGAAAATACAAATTTCGAATCGTGCCAAATTCTATTTTTAAAAGTAGCATTCAATATCAATGATGCCCCTAAAAACGAATGATAGTTTACCGCAAACTTGGCATACGTACCTGGTATTTCATCCAGATTTAATCTAAGAATGGCGTTGGTATCGTTGTCGATAAGTTCATAGCGAATGTGGCTGAAATACCGTGTGCCATATATATTTTTTATTGCTTCATTAATTTTATAGGTAGTTACTTTATTGTATTCAATATCACGTAAGTGATACATTATCAGCTTGTTAGTAACTAATATATTGCCAAATATTTCAATTTTTCCAACAGATAAGGTATCTACTTTAGGCAATTTTTTAGTTTTTTGCTGAGGCATATAAATATGGTCGAGCGAGTCTTTAAGCCTTACAAATCTGGAAAGATAGTTTTTGCCAGCTTCCACGCCTCTTCTAATAATGGAATCGCTTTTAGTAAAATCAGCTCCGTACACACCATTCAAATTTGGGGTAATGAGTAAATCGGCATTCTTTTTTTGCTGTTCAAAATTTCTCAAATCTGAAAAAGAATTGATTTGCATGAACACATCTATTATTGAGTTTATCTCAGTTTTTTTGCGTAGCGGCTCGCCAATATCTACGCCAATCACTATATCTGCACCCATCTTCCTCACTATATCTACAGGAAAATTATAGGCGATGCCACCATCTGCCAGCAGCATTCCATTAATTTCAATAGGTGTAAAAATAGATGATATGGCCATACTGGCACGAATAGAATTTACAATATTGCCCGAATCGAGCACTACTGCTTGCCCGGTAGCAAGGTCGGTAGCCATACACACAAATGGAATATTGAAATTTCTGAAATTTCGCTCTTTATACACTGGCATAAATAGCCTAGTAAGTTCCAAAGTCAGTTCCTGCCCTTCTATTACCCCACTTGGCAATTGAAATTTGCCTTTTTTCACTTCAAACTCACTAATGTATTTATTGTATTCGGGCTTTTCTTCAATTGATATGCTTTTAAGCGACAACTGATTGCCAATCAGTTTGTTCCAGTCTTCTGAAAGAGCTATTTTTTCTATACTATCTGCACTATATCCTGCGGCATATAAGCCACCTACTATGGCTCCAATGCTGGTGCCTGCTATGTAATCTACTTTTATTCCCGCTTTATCTATGGCTTTTAGTACCCCTATATGAGCTAAGCCTCGTACGCCTCCTCCACTTAGGGCAAGCCCAATTTTAGGTCGTGATTGTGAAAAACTTTCAACCCATATTAAAAGGCTTAAGCAAATAAATAGATGGATTTTTGTCAATAGTATTCGCATTTTGTATTAGCCACCATCAATATTAATTTTATTATTTGAGCTTACAAATTCTTTTACTAGTTCATATTTTATTAGAGTTCAAAGCATCCTAAACTTTAGAAACCATTCGTAGCACAAATAAAAAATGCCAAAGGCGAATTGGTAAATGTGGCGGCCATCGTAAATAAATTAGCAATAGATGGCGTAGAATGCAACCCACTTTATCTAAATATGATAGAAGGATAGATTTACAAGCTCTTTAAAATAAAATCGCAAAGACATTCCCTTTTAAATCTTTAAAAGTGAACCCAACCTTGTGCTTCCACAGGTACACTTTTTCCTCCATTAGAAATTAGGTTTATGCCTTTCTCCTTTTCATTCATATAGCCAATGGTGCTAATGTCTTGGTGGTTTTTAATTTTATCAAAGTCTGATTGTTTGATTGTAAATAGCAGTTCATAGTCTTCACCTCCATTCAATACGCAAGCTGTGGAACTCAAATTTAGAGAAGCCATAGTATTCAAAGTTTCAGAACCAATAGGTAGTTTGTCTTCAAATATGGTAGCACCGAGATTTGATTTGGTGCAAATAT
Source organism: uncultured Bifidobacteriaceae bacterium (assembly GCA_964565665.1). Classification (GTDB taxonomy): domain Bacteria; phylum Bacteroidota; class Bacteroidia; order Cytophagales; family UBA9547; genus CAZMFZ01. The sequence goes on from CAZMFZ010000011.1 coordinate 38,550, forward strand.
GCAGAAGCTCGGAAGCCAAGCCATCAGAAATATCAATCATAGAAGTGGGAACTATACCTAAGTCTTTGAGGTCAAGCACTATATCCATTCGGGCTTCGGGTTTTAGCTGCCGCTCTACTACATAATTTTTTTCTGTCAATTCAGGTTGCATTTCAGGATTTGCCAAGAACACCTCCTTTTCCTGTCTCAATACCTGCAAACCAACATAAGCAGCTCCCAAATCGCCTGTTACGCAAATAATATCTTTATTTTGGGCAGTATGTCTATACACAATTTCTTCTTTTTTTGCATGACCAACAACTGTAATAGTTACTATCAAACCTTTTAAAGAGGAAGTAGTATCGCCCCCAACCAAATCTACTTTATATTCGCCACAAGCTATTTTCATGCCTTCATACAATTCTTCAATGGCCTCCAAAGAAAATCGATTGCTTATGGCAATACTCACTATTATTTGTGTGGGTGTGCCATTCATAGCTGCAATATCTGAAATATTGGTAACCACAGCTTTATAACCCAAATGTTTTAAAGGCGTGTAACTCAAATCGAAATGAATGCCTTCCACCATAGTATCAGTTGAAATCAAAATCTGCTCATTTGCCGGAAATTGCAACACCGCTGCATCATCACCAATACCAAAAATAGTTTCCTTATTTTGATTAATAATGCCTGATTTCAATCGTTCTATCAACCCAAATTCCCCTAATTTCCCTAATTCTGTACGTTCCATGTTTGTTTATTCAAAGGCAAAAATTAAAATTGTATTCTTGGTTTATACTTTCACAATTTTAATTGTTCGCAAAATTAAGCTAATTGCATCTAATTCAGATATGCGGAAACTTTCAATTCGGAAATTCTGTTAAAAATATTGAGATTTGCACACCTAAAATATATAAGTATGATTACCATAAGTGAAAAAGCCAAGGAGAAAATTGTAGAATTAGGCCAAAAAGAAGGAGTATCGGCTATTGGTCGCAATATTAGGGTTTCAGTAAAAGGTGGCGGCTGTTCGGGCTTGATGTACGACTTGGTTTTTGATTCTGAAATCAACGAGAAAGATCAAGTATTTGAAGACAAAGAAGTAAAAATATTAGTAGACAAAAAAAGCCTTCTTTATTTGTTAGGCACAACCTTAGATTTTTCTGATGGATTAAATGGCAAGGGCTTTCAATTTGTAAATCCCAATGCAGCCCGTACATGCGGATGTGGCGAATCATTTTCAGTATAATATTATTAGATAATTTTTTGAGCTTTCATCTAAATAATAGTGCGTTAATACTTTTGATTGTCTAATTTTGACTTTTGATGAGTTTCGCAGCCCCTTTCTTTTTATATGCCTTGGCTGCCATAGCCATTCCGATCATTATTCACCTTTTCGACCTGCAAAGACCGAAGAAAGTATTTTTTACAAATGTACGACTGCTCAAAAATATCAACGAGCAAACTTCATCCACAAGAAAATTAAAGAATTTTTGGGTATTACTGTGTCGAATATTGGCAATCTGTTTTCTTGTATTGGCTTTTGCACAGCCATTTTTAAGAGGAAGTGAAGCAAATTCCATTACTGGAACTCAATCAATCGGGGTGTATATCGACAATTCGATGAGTATGCAAAACAGCGATGGGCAAAAACCTTTGCTGGAATTGGCCAGAAAAACGGCAGAAAAACTCACAGAAATTTTCCCTCCGGCTACTCAATATTTTTATCTGGACAATCAGTTTTTGCCAAAAGATAATAAAACGCTCACTTCCGAAACTTTTAAAGACAGAATTACTGAAACCAATCTTGCATATTCATCTCGCACATTAGAAAACATTTTTCAAACGCAGAAAAATACCCTAGAAAATACTGCTTCGCTTGCTAAAAAGCTTTTTTGGCTCAGTGATTTTCAAAAAAGTACTGTCGGGAACTTGGCTTCATTACTTATCGATTCAACCATCACGTTGTATTTGGTTCCTTTTCAAAATAAGGAAGTTAGCAATGTATATATAGATTCCGTATGGCTTGAAAATGTGTTTGTAAAGCAAAACGAAACCAATACCCTCAAAGTAAAACTGAAGAATAGTGGTACTAGAAATAGCAGGAATTTACATTTGAAATTAACGCTAGACGAGGTACAAAGTGGTATGGCAACTGTAGATATAAACGCCAATGAAATAGTCATAGCTTCATTTGATTTTACCGTTAACGACAATAAACTTAAAAAGGGAACTATTGGCTTTGAAGATAACCCGGTGGCATTTGATAACACCTATTATTTCACAATAAATGTATCATCTACTATTAATTTACTATTGATTAGCAACATTACTAAATCCTATATTGGCAAGGTGTATGCCAATGAAGCCATTTTTAATATGAAGTTTCAAAACCCAGCCAATGTTGGATTGAATACCCTAGAAGATGCCCAATTGATAATTGCTGAAGATTTCGATACCTTCAATCAAAACACAATTGATTTGCTCAAAATCCAACTTGAGAAAGGTAAAACTATTTTATTGATTCCCTCTTCAATGCCTGAAACGGGAAATTTGGCAAGAGTTTCAGCAAGTTTAGGTTTGCCTATTATTCAAGTAAATACTCAAAATACCAGTGAAAACAGCTCAGTTGATGACTTGAAAATACCAGATTTGAAAAACCCATTCTTCGCTAACATTTTTGAATCGAGCGAAAAAAACATGGATGTACCTTTTGCAAAACCCATCCTAAATTGGGGAAATAAAGGGCAAACTATTTTGGAGACTAAAAAAGACCAAGCATTTATAGTTCAATTTTCTAAACCCAAAGGTAAGGTATTTATTTGCAGCACACCTTTGCTCGACAAGTTTACCAATTTCCAAAAACACTCATTTTTTGTTCCCATCATGTATAAAATAGCTACAATGAGTACAGATGCCAACAAAAATCTCGACTTTAGTTTTAATGATAAAAATGTATCAGTTTATGCCTCTAAACTAAATGCTAAAAATAAAGTAAGCATGAAAAAAGGAGATTTTAGTTATATTCCTGAGCAGACAATAAGAGGCAGCCAGTTGATTTTCAACTTGCCACAAGAAAATGCTCAGGCGGGATTTTACGATTTGCAATTGGGCGATTCGCTGCTTTCTACCATTGCAATCAACATTCCAAAAGAAGAATCGAGGTTGGAAAATTACAGTATTTCAGAGCTAAAAACATTATTTGAAAGTAGAAAAAATGTGATATTGTACGAAAATGCCATTAACGAAGCATTTGTAAATGATTTTAAAACGGCTCATATTGGCACTGGTCTTTGGAAATATTGTTTGATAATAGCATTGATTTTCCTAATGCTTGAAACTTTGCTAATTAGGTTTTTGAAAAGTTAGACAGATAACAAATTCAGTATGGCAACTATCGTTATAAAGAATGTAGAGATTGTTGATACCCAATCTTCTTTTTACGGTGAAAGGAAAAATATTTTCATAGAAAATGCGGTTATCAAGTCTATTTCTGACGAAATTTCAATTGCAGATAAAACAATTGAAGCCCAAGGATTAAAAATATCAACCGGATGGTTCGATCTGCGAGCCTCTTTCTGCGACCCAGGTTTAGAACACAAGGAAACTATTATATCAGGCTGCAAATCGGCTGCAAAAGGCGGCTTTACAGGGGTAGCCATTGTTCCAGAAACCAAGCCTATCATTCAATCGAAAGATACAATAGCGTATATCAAATCAAAATCTGCCTTACTACTCACTGATGTGTTTCCTTTGGCTGCTGTTACCTGCGATTTGAAGGGAGAAGAACTCACTGAAATATTGGACTTATACCATGCAGGAGCCATTGCATTTACAGATGGGTCACACCCAATAGCTCATACAGGCGTACTCAGCAGGGCTTTGCAATATTTACAGCCTATTGATGGCTTGCTAATCCAACATGCCGAAGACAAACAACTAACCCAATTTGGGCAGATGAATGAAGGCGTAGAAAGCACTTATTTGGGACTGAAAGGAATGCCAAGTATTGCTGAAGAATTGCTAATATTGAGAGATTTAGAACTGCTAGATTATGCCGGAGGAAAAATACACTTCGCTCATATTTCATCAGCAAAATCGGTAGAAATCATTGCCAAAGCAAAAAAAAGAGGATTGAAAGTGACTTGTGATGTAGCTGTACCCAACCTGATATTTGACGATACTAAACTTAGCACTTTCGATACCAATTATAAACTAAACCCGCCTCTCAGAACCAAAAATGACATTGATGCCCTTTGGAAAGGGCTAGAAAACAATACTATAGACGCCATTGCCACAGATCACTTTCCTCAAGATTCTGAAAGCAAACATTTAGAATTTGACTTGGCAGAGTATGGTATGATACAATTTGAAACTGCGTTTGCAGCCCTTAACACTTTCAAACCAAGTAGAATAAAATTAAACACCATAATTGAAAAACTTTCTCAAGGACCCAGAAAAGTACTCAAAACCTCTTTTTTTAAAATTGAAAAAGACCAGCCTGCTAATCTAACTTTATTTTCCGATACAGAAACTTGGATCTATTCATCAGAAGATATCGTTTCAAAATCTAAAAATTCTCCATTCATTAATCAGAATTTTACTGGCAGAGTAAAAGCTGTATTTAATAAGGGAATGATGGAGGAATTTTAAAAATGATATAATCTGTATTCAACTTATAAACCTTCTATTTCTGCTTTTGTAAAATCTGTCATTTCCATTATTAGTTCTACCTCTATTCCCTTTTTTTTAAGTTTTCGGGCTATTTCCTTTTTGCTTTTAATCTCTCCAAGTATTTCTCCACGGGCTTCTCCTATTGCTTCTCCTCGGGCTTCTCCTCGGGCTTCAGCCTTTCTTTCAGCAAATGCAAGTCTGTTTATTTCTTCTCCTTCTTTAATACTGGCTCTTTCATAATCATCCAATTCATTTCTTGTCCAATTATGTTTATCTGCTTCCAAATAAGCTTCTTTCAACCCTTCATCTTGTATATTCTCAGGTATTACATTTAAATTCTCAGCATTTTTAATAAAATAGGTCCATTGGTCAATGCTAGTTGTCAGTTCTTTTATTTCTTTATTGAACTTAGGTAATTCTATAAAGTTGAATTCCATGTCTTGAATAATCTGTTCATTAGTTTCCACATCTAGCACTTTATGGCAACTGATATAATTTGGATTGTTACCTATCTCAAATTCCAAAATACCAATGAAATATGCAGGGTTCAATTTGTTGAAATTTTTCCCCACATCTATTTGTCCTACATAACTTTGAGATGTATAGTATAAAATTCTTTTATGAAAAAAATCATGTTCGGCAATTTGCATTTCAACTATAAAAGTATTGCCAATTTTGTCTTTTGCCTTCACATCTACAATGGTAGAT